>CAXGXL010000366.1:0-4669 GCA_964013555.1 uncultured bacterium | reverse complement strand
ATACTTCTTGCTGTCAACATTAATTTAGTTTCTTTTTCAATTTATATGAATGATCTAACTGGCCAGATATTTACACTATTTATTTTGACAGTTGCTGCTGCAGAAGCTGCAATAGGTCTAGCAATAATTGTAATTTATTATAGAAATTCTGGAACAATTAGAGTTCAAGAAATTGATAAATTAAAAGGTTAAAATGGAATTTGAATATCTAATTATTTTTCTGCCATTAATAGGTGCTATTATTTCAGGATTTTTTGGAAAATTTTTAGGTTCAAGAAATTCAGAAATTTTAACTAGTTTATTTGTTTCAATTTCTTCAATCTTATCTTTTATTGGCAGCGTTGGTTGGGCTCGTCTTCGGGCCTGTCCTGCTGCAGATTCGTCGCGATGTCGGTCAATGGCAGGCAGCCCTAGACGGATTTACGCTAGTCGCCGTGGGGGGGCTGGCGGCCTTGCATCTCATTCCCGAATCCATGGAACACGGCGGCGTAGCTGCGGTACCGTTTGCGGTGCTCGGGGTGTGTCTGCCGCTGTGGAGTCATCGGTACGCTGAGCGTCTGGGGGGGCGGGGCGAAGTGTTCATCGTTCTTTTGGGGTTGGTTCCTCACGTTGCTATCGAAAGCGCGGCCTTGGGGGTAGCTGCTACTGACGAAGCATTGACTCTGGGGATTGCGGTTGCAGCTCACCGCCTGCCGGTAGGTCTTTTACTTTTTGTTTTGGTGCGTAAACGATTCGGTAACGCAAGCGCTTGGGTCGTCATTTTCTTTCTTATGGGTGCAACGATGGCGGGCTTTTGGGGGGGCGACGCCGTTTCTGCGAGCGTTTCCGGTGTGGGGTTTGCTTGGTTTCAAGCTTTGGTTGGCGGTTCTTTATTGCATGTCGCTTTTGCTCATCATCTTTTGGGGGAGGGGACTCATGCCGATGGATGTGGTCATGGGAGTCACGCGCACGACCATTCTCACGCGCACGACCATTCTCACGAACACGAGCATTCTCACGCGCACGACCATTCTCACGCGCACGACCATTCTCACGAACACGACCATCTCCACGAGCACCATCATTCCCATCAAATCACCGCCGAAACCGCATGGCCTGCTCTGGGAGCCATTCTGGGAGGGGTGACGCTAGTGGTAACGCTGGCTTTTGGGCATGAACATGGTGCTGAAGAGAACGGCTTTGTGGAGACTCTTCTGAGCTTGAGTCTCGAGAGCGCTCCCGCTCTTTTGATTGCCTATTGCCTCGCAGGATTGGTGGGGGTTTTGATTACGCCCGCCCGAGCACAATGGTTAGCTGGTGGTAGCCGCCCGACCCAAGCGTTGCGGGGGGTGGCTTTTGGCTTACCATTACCAATTTGCTCTTGCGGTGTTTTACCGGTTTACGAGTCCTTGATTAAGCGCGGTGTGCCTGCAGTTGCGGCTATGGGCTTTTTGGTAGCGACTCCTGAATTAGGCCTCGATGCGATTTTGATATCCATTCCGCTTTTAGGAAAAGATATGACCTTGGTCCGTTTGGGAGCAGCTTTTTTGGTCGCCTTGGGGGCAGCCTTAATTGTAGGGCCGATGGTGGGGAAGGTCGCCCCGTGCGAATTACACAGCGAGCCCGCACAAGGAAAGCCTTTTAAGAAGAGGCTTCTAGCGGGGTTAGAGTTTGGCTTGGTAGACCTTTTTGACCATACCATGCCTTGGGTTTTGGCGGGTCTCTTAATCGCAGCGTGGGTAGAGCCTGTGTTTGGCCACGGTCTCTTTCAAGATGTGCCTACATTTTTTCAGGTTCCCCTCTTCGCGATTATTGGAATTCCCCTTTATGTTTGCGCCTCTGGAGCAACACCTATTGCCGCTATTGCTATTCATAAAGGAGTGAGTCCCGGGGCTGGGTTAGCTTTTTTATTGGCAGGACCGGCGACCAATATTACGACCTTTGGAATTTTGAGTAAGGTTCACAACAAGCGGGTCGCCCTGGCTTTTGGCGTTGTTGTGACTATCGGGGCTGTTTTGGCGGGTTTTGCGGTAGATCTGCTGGCGATTGAGGTACTCGCTGATCTACATGAGCATGACCATCACGAGGGGTCCTTTTGGCAGTGGGGTGCCCTAGCCGCATTGGGAGCCCTTTTTGTGGCTTCTCTTTTACGCCAGGGGCCTCGGGGAGTGGTTGGGCAGATTACCAGTCCCCGTCATACTCATTAGGTGAGCTTTAGTTTACTTGAATAACTAGGCTAGCGCTGTTAGAGGTTTAATTGGGAACGAAGAATGTCTGATGAACATGAAAACACGCCGTCGGAAGATGCCGTTGATTGTCAACACGAGGTGTCTCCGTTTGAAGGCAGCTCTGAGCGAATAATCCAACGGGCTGCATCTTTATTGCGTGCGGCTGGCGAGCCAGAACGCTTGCGACTCTTAGAGCGCTTGGGGCACTCAGAGGCCTGTGTGGGAGAGCTCTCCGAAGAGCTGGGCTGGGGAATGCCCACGATTTCTCAACGCTTGAAAGTGCTGCATCAAGAAGGTCTCATAAGTCGAAGGCGCGAAGGAAAGCATATCTACTATGCGCTTGATGACGATCATGTCCTTTATCTTTTAAAGAACGTGATAGCCCATGTGGCCGAGCACTAGATGTACTTTGTTGGTATTGAATTATAACGTACTCGAAGCACATTGATTTCCGAGCCACGTTGAGATTTCTACTCCATCATCAATTGCATCAAAATACTCCATGGCAGCGCTATGGTGCTTACTTCGATAGTTACCGCTCTTTCTAACGTAGTGTAGATAGGGAGTGAGGGTGTTTTCGAATATACCTACATTGTCTGCGACAACAGTGCACCCATTATTGAGGAGATTGGCTTTCTCCAAAGAGCGGAGGTCGGGAAGGTAGGCATCCTTCCAGTGGTCGATAAAAACGACATCAAACGGGACCTTGAGGGTGGGGATTAGGTCTTCGGCGCTTCCTATTTGGATATCAACGTAGGATTGAAGTCCCGCATGGCGTAAAATGCGTCTGGCGCATTGCGCAAATAGGGGAGACTTTTCTATGGAAATGAGTTTACCATTTGTCTTTTGGAGCTCTTGGGCCGTAATGAGCGCGGAGTAACCGCAGTAGCAACCAAGCTCTAAAACCTGTCGTGCTTCATTTTGGTTAAGGACTTTTTCTAGAAATTGTCCCTTTTCTTGGCCTACATTCATTAGGAATCTTTTTTTGGCAAAGATGTCAATGGTTCGCAGAACGTCTTCGGGGTCGTTCTTTTTGGCGTTCGCTTCAACGAAATCGACTAGTTGCTTTTCACGTGGCCCACGCCCTAAGCAGAAATCAGTCAGTATGCGAACCGTTTCACGCAGCCCGAAGACGAGCCAAGGGAAAAAACTCTTCATTTTAATAGTAATGGGAATCATAATTGGAGGCTCCGTTAGTGTTTGTGGCCTAGGCCGCTATGTCCTGGTCTTTGACCGAATACGTTTCTGCGTTTTCGGGGAGAAAGGTCGTGAAAGGGGGCAATTCTTCCAAGGGGAGAGATAGTTCAAGAACCCCGGGCTTTTTATCGGTGAGGTTCAAGTACTCGTCGAGTGCTGTTCGCATTTGAGATGGCGTCGCTGCTCGGGCCGCCCAAACTTGATTAGAGTCACCAAGTCCTCTGGCAATTTGAGCGATTTGTATGTCCGAATAATCCGATGATTCCAGGCGACCTTCAAAGAAGAGTTGCTGCCGAGTGGTACACATACCGTGTTTGTTGTTGTTGAAGACCACAAATAGAATCGGAAGTTTCTTATCTATGGCGGTATGAATTTCAAGTCCTAGCATGAGAAACGCACCGTCACCACAGATCGCAATGGTTTGGGCTTTTGAATTGCTACTTAGTTGAGCTCCTATGGCCGCAGGTATGGAATATCCCATCCCCCCCATTCCGAGCGCGATGGTTGTAGAGGTTCCGGTTGGAGCGCTAAGATAGTGCAAGGCGCTTGCCGCGCAGTTACCAGCGTCAAAGAGTAAATGCCCATCTTTAACTAGATAGGATTGAAGAATCGAAAGCGCTTGGCTTTGTCGAAGAACGTTTGTGGCACTCCATTTTTCGGCCAGGGCTTGGGATGGAGGGTCTAGTTTTGGTAAGAACTTGGTCAATGGTTGAACAATAGTGTTTCTCGATTGAAATGGATTCTTCTTCCACTTTGCCAGTAGGGCATTGAAGACCATTGTTGCATCAGCTTCAATGCTAAGTTCTGGCTGGAGCTTAGGGAGGATGTTCTCAACATCCACATTGACCACGGCTACCTTAGAGCGTTCGAGTCCCTTGGCGATTGGTGCTCTAGCCATGATGTTAAAGCCCGTTCCCACGGCCAAGATGAGGTCGGTCTCTTGATTAATGTAGTGGTGAGCCGAAGGGTGTCCGGCTACTCCTATCATTCCTTTATACAACGGGCTCTCGTTTGGAAAAGCACCCGGATCAGCTAGGGTTGTCATTACGGGAATATTTGTTTGAAGGGCATAATCAATGGCTAGTTGGGGATTGCTTGAGCGACGCATGCCGCTACCAAGAACTATCACCGGTTTGCGGGCCGTGCGTAGCATTTCATGAAGCTCTTGAATCTCTTGAAGCTCAGGTTCCAGCGCTCTTTGATTGAGTAATAGATCTAAAATATCTTGTGGGGGAGGTCCTACGGATAGTTCATTCAGATCTCTT
>CAXGXL010000365.1:0-4669 GCA_964013555.1 uncultured bacterium | reverse complement strand
CCGCAAGGAAACCCGTCCCCTTTTCGCGCCTCCCAGGCTCCCCCTTTCCCCGAACCGCCGGCAACCCCTGCCCTGACAAACCTACCCCACTTATCTACCTGCGGTCCTCAGCTTGACGAGCCCGCTTGCAACCCCACCGAAAAAAACCGTAGCTCACAAATCCAACCAGCACCCACATCACACTCGCCATCTCTCCCAACTCATTGCAATTACACCCTTCCATCACAGCTCCCTTCGAAAAGTAAAGGTCATTCTATTTATTATACTCGATGTGTACGCTCCTCTCAAAATCATGAATTCCATTAGCGTATTAAACGACGCATCCAGAGGCATTCCCTGAGAAAAGACACTAAAATATCAATAACTTCCTCGCTATTGATTCTTCCCTCCCAATCAAGAGCAACACCGCTGCCTTCGTGCCGACACTTCAAAGCAGAAACCAATCACGCAGACCTCGGTTGAGTAGCCCTGCCCTCAATCGTCAAGTCTATTTTATTGGAATTGAAATGGCCAACGTCAGCAATCGCTCTGGAAATAGGGAGACATAATGGGACCAACAACTATTTTGCTAGGAATCACGGCTTTACTTCTTTCTTGTACCCCCGAAGATTCACACCACCCAAACCCCAACAACGTCGCTCCCTCGATAGCCGAACTGCTTGACAAGTCTCACACGGCGATCTCCGTAGACGCTAGCTCAATGGGACACATGAGTACTACCGTAACTACCAAGGCAGGCACCTATACATTCCTTGTAGATACAGGAGCTTCAGTAAGCGTACTCTCTGATACTCTGGCAGATGAGCACGGTATCGACCTCAGCCAAACCAGCTTGCAAGATATCGGAGCTGTCGAAATTGGTGGCTTAGCCTTCTCTGACTTGGCTGTAGTCACCATGGATCTCGCCGCAGTCAACGCATCGACATCCACGCCAATCCACGGCATCCTTGGTGCGCCATTTTTCGCTGCCCACTCTGCGTACGTGGACGTCGGTAATTTAGTCCTCTGGGTCGCGCCGCACACCTACAGCCCTCAATCTCTCGCGGTTGACCTTTCAGCCGCCGGCATGAGCTCTACTGCATTAAAGCGCAACCCAATAGGTTTTATGATGCTGCCCGTCACCGCAAATAGAACGCCCGGCTTGAACACCCTAGTCGACACCGGTGCCACAGCCACCGTTGTTGAAATCCTCATCGCAACCGAATTAGGCCTCGAGCTTCGAAACGGTGGTGGTCAGGCCACAACCGTTCATGGGATTGCGTCAGTGAGTCTCTCCACGTTGGAGACACTAGCCATGGAAAGCTTAAGCCTTAGTCACGTTGACGTTGCGGTCATGGACCTCTCCCAATTCAACCGTCAACTCGATGCAGCTGGCCTGAAAACCCTCGACGTAATCTTAGGAATTGATATCCTCACCCAATATAAAGCTGTGATCGATTACCCTGGCGCGCGTCTCTTTTTTTACAGCTCTGATTATTAAATCGCCCACGAGGCCAAGCGAATTCTCGGAAACCTTCCATACCTAGAAGACTTGGCGGTCAAAGACCTCCCAGGTTAGATTCTATCCCAAGCGCTCTCTGGTCTTATGGCACGCTCGGGTGTGTAACTGCATGCCTGCTACCGAAACAAATTCAATCCCTCTAAAAAAGTCACAGCTTGTGCTCGAGTAGCGGCAAAAGACTGCTTATTGAATTGCTCAAAGTTTGCTGAGTCTACCCACTTACTTGGCTTACCGCATTTCTTTGGTTTGTGCCCTTTGTGACTCAACCATTCTCTCAGAATACGGGCCTCCGCCATCATTCCCGCTTGGGTGGAAACGACCGCATTCTTTGGAAACGCAGAGAAAAGCTGCTGGGCCCCACCGAAGGACATGGGGTGAAGGCCCCGGTCACCAGACCTTTGGCAATTTAATGTTCTCGTGAGTTGCGCATCCCATTGAGAAATAATTCGAGGACACTCGCCCTTCATGGCATCGGTCCCTTTGTAACCGAGTTCGGCGAGCATCAAATTAATGGGATACGTGTGCCAATTTCGGTCTACTTCGGCAATATTGATAATTGCCAAGAGATTCCGATACGCAATGCCCGTTTGACTGAAGTCGTTGAAAGCAACTCGACCAGAGTTAGACACCTTAGCAAACAAGGTAGGATAATCCCCTTTAATGCAATTGGTTCGCTTTCCAGTTGCATCCCCCCAATAATAAATCATCCCCCTTGCAGGCATGCCTACCCCAGTGCAGATTCGAATAAAAATGGAATCGCCGATATTAAAGAGGTAGGCATTGTCGCCATAAACCCCGCTTCCAGCAAGCTCGCACGAGAGCTTTAAGTGGGATAACGCTGACTTGGGACTGTCAATAGGTTTTGCCTTAACGAACCGCCTCTGTGTAAAATAACGCCACACATTTTCACTGTGAACAGCTTTTGAGTCCACGGAATTTTCGCAAATACGCGCGGAAGCATAATGGTCTTCGAGAGCCTTCTTCTGATAAGGACCGCGTAGTGGAGGAAAATTCGGATTGCCCAACTCGTCCCGAGTTAATTTGTGAAAAGCATAATACAAGGTACCGAGGGTAACCAGCTTGGATCCCGAATCCCCTATTTTATAGCAATTTGACGTTTTGCCGCCCCAACCGGGCCCATAGGGGAAGGTAGTTTTATAGGCTTGCGCATTGGCATCCAACGGATGGCTAAAAAGGCCTAAGATCAAAGGAAGCAACCCCAGTTTTAGGGACAGACAAAATCTGGTTGAGACTAGTGGGTACCGCAAATTCTTCATTGTTTTTTCCTTAGTAAGAGCTAACGAGCTGCTGCTACTGCTCAAGAAACGCCAGCAAGATACAACCACCGAAACCAAAGGCACAAGAAAATGTCAAAAACAAAACCTGCAGTGCACGCACACTGCTTATCTTTAGGCCGAACTTTTAGACGAAATGAGTGAAAACTAACTTTCAGGAATATCCCCTTGCGAGTAGCAGCCCGAATTGCACCTTCCGTCAAATGGGCTACACCAACCTACCCACTATCTGCAGGCAACATGAATCGAACGTGAACATATCCGAGTCAACTTCGAGGCAAAACACAGCAAAATCAGACATCTAGGCTACTTCCGCAATTCCTCCCAGAATCAAGAGCAACACCCGTGCCCTAGTGCCGACACTATAAATTGCAACCAAATAGTAAAATAGGAATAGGTCCTATGGGCGCCTATGCGCGCGCAATCACCGAACTACAAGTCGAACTCACAAAAAAGGTTGCCAAGATAAGGGTTCGATATTCAAACGGTTTTCGAGACCTCATCCCAAAGCAAGGAACTGGCACACTGCTTGCTTCGGTTTAAGGCAAGGTAGCGTTCCACACACTTGGCTGCAACCCCTGGTTCAAAGAAAGGCCATTGCTAATGAAAACAAGATTCAGTTCTACCAAGCTTTTGCTAACTATAGGTTGCGCATTATTTATTTCCCTCGTTGCTGCAGGAAACGCGTCAGCGACTTGCACAACTCGAACTCTAAGCGACGGAACTAGCCATGAACACGAAATTCAAATAGCAAAATTCGTTCAGTCTACTTTTTCGACTCTCGATAAAACCAACGCCGCAAAATTCAGCGCAGCTCTCAAGCATTGGGTCATATACGGAAACCCAAAAGCACAGACTCATGCTGGATCCGACGACATAAGCGCCTCTTCTGACTGTAACCTCGTTTCCACAATAACAAGAAATCTCCCGGGCGCCGCCAATCTGCGCTCTAAATTGCATTCGGCCATCGAAAAGCTAAAAAAAGACGAAAGTAAAGCCACCAACAACTTTTCGCAGCCACTTAGATGCGATGTTTTACTTTCATGCGTGATGGCTTACGTGAAGTATTAAGCGCTATTTCCTCAATAATGTGATCATTTGCAGCAATTTTTCGTCTTTAGGCCCAATTCCTAAACATCCTGCCTGCCTATTTCCCGATAAAGCATGCAAACCCAAATTTACGATACCTAAGGCGACACAATGAGAATTTCGACTCAACCAGGTTTTTATCCGACCTCTGACCGAACCACACCAACACCTCCCGCATCGACCACCTCTCTCCCTCTCTCTGACAGTTACGAGAGTGTTTCCAATGAGTCAGCCAGCGTTGAAAGTTACGATAAGTGCACTCCCGCTCGCAATGCTCTCGCAAGCACTCTTAGCAGTGCAGCATCTGGGGTGGCGACGGGACTAAAATCGAGTGCGCTCTGTTTAAGCAATTGCGTAGGCGCTTCGGCCGTAGTTGCCACAAGTTGCGCCGCAGCCGTTGGCGTCTTAGGGGGAACAGTCTGGCTGATAGTGACGTACGGTCCGATGGCACCAATTGGGATCCTCTTGACCGGTTGCGCCATAGGCGTTTTGGCCCGCGATCGTCTGGAAAAAAGCAAGAACCGACTCGATAAGATTGCTAGGTCTTAGTAGCAGAGCGTAGCCGTCCTTGAACGGTTCCCATTGGCATTTCACAAATGATAGAGCTTCAAGTTCATAACCCAAGTGAAAAACCACTCCTAACAACGCTTCGGCCTAGGTTGAGTCCTTTCTTTTTCTGGTCCTCCACTGAAATGACCGGATTGGATCCAAAAGCATAAGGGTAATTACCCCATGGTTCCCTTTCCTAATAGATTCCAATTTTCATTTAGTTTTTAAAAAGCAG
>CAXGXL010000364.1:0-4673 GCA_964013555.1 uncultured bacterium | reverse complement strand
GCATTTAAGACTGAGTAAAAGGGTTTTCTATAAAACCAGATAAGACAGTGCCTTCGAGGGGCTCGTTGGTGGAGCCCAACTCGAGGGTGTTCATACGGTAGGGTTTAGAACTGGATCGTATTTTTGGACTTATATGTTCTCGGCGAATTTGCAGAATGGGACGAACGGTTGCGTTTCATTTTTCTTCGTGCCGGTGTCGAGAAAAGGAGATCTCTTTTTTAACCGGTTTTCAGGTGGCCCCGTATTTGATTGTGTGGGGATAACCTGAGGAAGTGATTTAATGAAAAATGGCAAGGTCGATGTACGTTCGAACGATCGAATTCGAGCAATAGTATTTGAAGATGGTGCGAAAAAACGCAGTGGAAAAGAATCTGGTGTTCCTCTTTCTTACTATCCAAAAAGTGATTCAAGTAGTTTTCCTATACCCGAAGCTTCTTCTTCGGTTTCTGACGAGTTTTCGCCTGAATTGGTTGGAGGACAAAAGGTGGCTTCAGGGGCGACGGAGGTTGGCGAAAGAACGGTAAGAGGGGTGGGGTGTACCGGAAAGAACATTCTGAGCCCGAACACCACCAACGCTGTTAGGAGGTGGCGGGGGTATCTGAACGCGAATAATCTCACGCGGCTTCGTCAGTCGATTCAACGTTATCTTCGCGGAAAATTGTCTCATAGTACCGTTGTTCAAGAAGACCTTATTCTTGAAAAATTTCGAAATGCGGTGCTGGTTATCGATGGATTGACGGCGACGCCTCCTTTAATTAAGGCAAAATTGGCGGCGATTGTTGCTGAGGAAACCGATGATTTCGCCCGAAAAAACCAACTCGTTTATCACTACGAAGATCAGGGTAATTCAATTCGAAAATACGTAGAACTTTTGGTCGAAGCGAGCGACTCTGTAGACCAGTACCGGTTTGACAAAGAAGAGACGGGTTTGTTGCGAACCATGATCGTGACGAATGAAGGGATTTTCGCTCTCTTGAACCGTTATTCTAATGAAGAAGCTCGGTCTTATGGTTTGTCGCCTAGTTTAGGTGCTTCTGAAGAAGAGGAATCGACTCAAAGAGTCTTGGGGGCAGGGGGGTTTGGGAAAGTTCGCGTAGCTCGTAACGTGGACAGCGGTGAGATACTTGCGGTCAAAAAACAGTACAACCCGCAAAAGAGCAGTGACCGAGAGATAAGCCTACATCGAAAAATCGGCCAGCATGCGTCGCGACAGTTGCTAGGCCTAAAGGGGGACGTAAGAGCAATAAACAAAAAAGGGACGTTGACCCGCTATACATTTCTACCTCTTTTGACCGGTACAGAAAGTGTGTCAGCTTTCCACAAGCTTCGCAGCCTGGTCGAATTTGCTGATGACCCGAGCGAATCGAGGTTTGCTGAACTGATGCAAAAGAAGATTTGCAGATCCATGATTCAATCGGTGCACGAATTGCACCAGTTAAATGCAGCTCATCTCGATATAAAGCCCCAGAATATGCAGATTGCGAAAGATGGAACGATTGTATTATTTGACTATGGCTGTGCTCAACGACACGAGGATGTGTTGAATGCTTTTGTCGGGACACCGGCGTATTCAGCTCCGGAGTCCTTCAGAGCCGCCAGAATAACTCCAAAGAAGTACCCAGATAAGTTTTTGGATTTGATGGATTTGATTGGTCAGCGTAATGAAAACTGGAGCCATTCTAGAGCGCAAGAGAAGATTCTGGGGGCGCTGCGAGATAATATCGATATCATTCGCCGAGATTCGGAAATGCCGGACGATGAAAAAATCTGGATACTGGATACGATTTCTGAGGCGGTGGCCCCAGTGCTAAAGGGTTTTCGGGAATCCCCGGAGTTTGCGAAAATGGTCCGCATGCGCCGTGGGTACGGTAGACCCTACTCTCCGGTCAAGGCCGATAGTTGGTCTCTTGGCTTGGTCATTTATGAGATGCTTTTTGGGGAGAAGCTACAACAAGAGATTATCAATCGTGTAGCGAAGAAAATTAAGGTAGAGCATTCCAAGGTAGAGCTCCATCGCATTGAGGCTTCAAAACCCCAAATCACGAGTGAAAGGTACCAGGGCTTTATTAATAGGGCGGTAGAGCGCCAAACGTTATCCAGCGCTGGGTGGGATTCAACCCTCGGGAGCACTCTTCTTAAAGGTCTCGGTGAGTCGGGCAACGAGGATGAAGATAGACCCCACCTCTGTGAATTATTGAAGGGCTTACTAACGACCGATCCTGCAGAGAGGTGGTCGATTGAGCGTGCACTGGAAAGTCCCTACCTAGCAGAGCGTGCTAGCGACAGACCAGACATTGCTCGGGCGCAAGCTTGGTTTGAGGAGAAGGTCAGTTCGCATTAGGGGTGAGGGATGTCTGGGGGCCATGGAGATCTTGTAAACGCTTTTCATAAAGGCGGGCGGATATTCTTGGAAGGGGCTGCCCTTTTTTCTTAGGGTTTACCCAAATATCTTTTGGTTGTGCTTAATGTGTATTTGTCGTGTTCGTTAGTGGGTGCTGACTTTGCGGCGTCGTAGAAGGCTGAATAGCCCGATAAAGGTTCCTAAAAAGGACGGGCTGGAGGTGCCACAGCATCCCAATGCAGTGCCAGAGGGCTCTATATTTTCAGTATGATTGGTATCTTGCGGATAGGCATCGCTGGTGTGAGACATTTGGGAACCCGGCTGTGAGTGGCCGGCTCCGCTATCTTGGTCGCTCTCCTCGTCAGATAGACACGCACTCTCATTTCTAGAACCATTGTCACAAGCGTCTTGGAGGGACTGGTCGATCCAATCGAGAAAATAGTCTACTCGTGTGTCTACTCCTGCGGCTAGACAGTCCACGTGACTGAAATAGCTTCGACTAGTTATTCCTATTAATACTTCTTTAGTACCCGCTTTCATAAAGGTTGGTCCCCCGGAGTCTCCGTAGCACTTGGTCGCCAACCCTTCCCTTGAGGGCTGTTCATCTTCGCTCTTTCTATCGCCTACTTGAAGTTCGGCTTTCCCTATTTCATAGATTGTACTGATACCAAAATACTTCAAAGGTTCGGTGTCGTCGCCGGCCCTTCGAGAGCGTTGCCCGTAGCCCGCAATTGTGACTGTTTTGCCAACGACGATTTGAGAGAGGTGCTCTTGGGCGATCAGGCTAGCCGGGCGGATTGTTTGAATCGAATTCTCCAGATACAAAATAGCGATGTCATTGTCGTTTCCCAAACCGAAGGATAGTCCACTGCCGTCTATAGAAAAATCAGGATGTATGGCAGCGCTAGATACCTGCATGATGTCGCTCGGAAGTTCAGCAGAATGCGCGGTGAAGGGCCTTAAATCATTAGCCGCTGTTACATAGACAGCGAGGTCTGTTTGGTGTGTGTCGGGAAATTCGAGATCGGTCAGACAATGTGCGGCAGTTAAGACCACATCAGGTTGAATTAGAGTACCGGTACAAATCACCTCGTTATAGGGACCGTGCTCTGTGGGGACGACCACCATGAGGGCCATGGTGCTTTCAAATCCGTTACCGGAGACTGGATTGCCCCCGATTATGGAAGCAGTTAAGGAAAAACCATTAGAAGATGTGTAAAGAGGAGGTTCGCCGCACTTGGAAAGAAGGCAAAGGAGTGTGGCTGAAATTAACAAACGTTTTCCAGGTACGACCATATAAATGCTCCCAAAAGTGCGTTGTAATGTGAGGGTAAGGATTGGCTGCTAGCATCAAAGGGCTGGACGGTAGCATCAAAGGGCTGGACGGTAGCATCAAAGGGTTGGACGCGAGCATCATCGGATTGTGTCAAAACGATTCCAGGGCGGCGAGAAAGTTTTGGAGGTAGGCGAAATAGTCTCGTGATTTTAACGGTATGCGCAAAATTTCCTTACCAGGAAAAGAGTGCCGACAAGGTCTTGCGTGCGACTTCTGTGCCGATTGGCAAAGAGGGGGGGGGCGCAGCCGCAGCCGCAGTGGCTGCGGCTTGGGTGGACTGCGGGAAAATAGGCAACTTTATGGAATTCGTGACGATAACTACTCGATATTAGGGAGAACTTAATGGTTTTGAGGCAAATTGCCGATGTCCTCGGCGCAAAGAGCGTTCCAAGTACCGAAATTCGCGGGACAGCTGCAGGCAATTGCGATGAAAATGCTCAAGCTTCGGCGAATGACCGACCCGATACTTTCGCAAGGGTTGCGTCTCAAGGTCCGCGCGCTGGGGGTACCGTAATATCGAACCAGGGCAGGTTAGAAACAGAGATTAATCCCCAACTGGGCAAACTGGATTTTCTTTATGGCTCACGATTGGGGAGGTGGGTACGGCCTGTTTTGACTCGTACTGCTTTGCCTTCTTTGGTCGCCGGAACATATTACGACAGTCGCTTTAGTCGCCGACACATTAAAACGTTCGTTAAATCCTACGGTATTGATATGAACGAGTATATTCGTTCGAACCCGTCTGACTATGCATCTTTTAATGATTTTTTCGCTCGCAAGATTAAGCCGGAGCTGCGGCCGGTCGATTCGGATCCCAAAGTGCTAGTATCACCAGCCGACTCGAAATTGCTGGTCATTGAGAACATTACTAGAAAGAGTCAATTCTTAGTAAAGGGAAAGAAATTTGATCTCTCCTTTTTTCTGGACGACTCGAAGCTTGCCCGTGAATATAAGGACGGCACGCTAATGATTTTTCGGCTTTCGCCGCAAGACTAT
>CAXGXL010000363.1:0-4685 GCA_964013555.1 uncultured bacterium | reverse complement strand
GATTGTAGGCCAAGAGAAGAACGATTAGGCCAAGCATAATGGGGACAAGAATTGCTAAATCTTTGGCGGTGGCTTGTTTAAAGGCGTGATTGATAGCAGGGCCGCCGGTAACGTAGATAACGTGGTCTCCTTGAGAAAACTCTAGGGCGAGCTGGTGAGCGGCGTCAATAATGGGGGTTGGATCTGGGGGAGGGTTGTTACCGGGTCGCAGGTGAGCATGGGAAACGGCGGTTTTGCCGTCCTTACTGATGAGGTAATTCGGCAGCGTCTCATGATTAAGTGCGATGGACTTGCGTTTGATTAGAAAGTCATCGCTGAGGGTTGAGTCATCGTCAAACAAGGGTTCGATGCGCAGATCATCATCTACCGAGTGGACCCATGGGAAATTAGTTAAACTCGTTACACGAACGACATCGGGGAGGCGTTCCATTTTAGCCGTGAGTTGCTGAAGTAACGTGATTGACTCCTTGTCGAAGATGCCGGAGGGGCTATGAATTGCAAACGTTACTGAGTCGTCGTTTCCGAACTGTTCTTCGAAGCGGTTGTAGTCTTCAATGAGGGGATCATTCTCTCGAAAAAGCGATTTGTGGGTAAAGTCTTGGGTTAGTGTCGAGATAAATGGCGTGAAGAGGGCAATAAGGCAGAGGCTTGCCAATAAGACGCTGCGTGGGCGGCTCTGGATGAGGCCCACAAGGGCTATAGCGGCGCGAGGCGGGTTCTTAATGGGGGTCATACTACTTCCTTAAGTTGGGGCACCGTACCTGCTTCTATGGGTAAGAGCTAGAAGAAGAGTCAATAAAGTGACCGCCACAGAGTGTCAAAAGTTAGTGTCGTTCTTGAGTATGAAACCACGAATGTCCTGGGACGAGCCAGGGTGCTACCCGAAGAAGCGACCCGATTCTAGGTGCTTAGGCTAACCCTTTGACGACTTGTTGCAGAGAAAGAGAAGTATGGCGGGTAGTAGGCTCTCGCGGGTATCGATACAACTCTAGAACGCTAGTGGAGGTTTTTGTCGGGGGAGCAAGGGTCAACCCCATGGGATACATATGCTTTGTGCAACAAAGTTACCCAGAGCTCGAAGCCATTCTCAGCAAGGGGGGGCTTGCCGATAACATGCTGGCGAAAGAAATTGAGGTAGGCGTTTCCGGCTGCTTCTGCACGAAGTGAACCGAAAGAGACACCATATTGGCTCGCTTCATCTCCCAGGAAGCAGCCGGTAAATAGAGGATGTTCTTTCATGAGGGCGGGCCCTTTTTGGCCAATGGGCCGGGGCACTTTGTGCCGATCTGTGCAATCGTGGATACCTGCCAAAAGGGCGTCAACCTTGTCTCGAAAGGTATAGATAATAAGGTTATCTTTGGTTTCCAAGGCGGCACTTCGATAGAGAAAGTCCGGTGGTAGTGTCAACGGAGAGAGCTTGAGGAGCCCACATTGAGTTGAATTAAAGTAGCATTGAGCGATTGCGCAACCCACCACGCGAGGCCTGGTTTCGAGGGGGATATTGAGGGCAACGCGTATTTGACGTCTCGACGTTGTGCGGGGAGTCTGAATATAGAGGTAATTTCTCGGTTGTTTTTGCCAAGCGACTTCTAGGGTCTCAAGTGGGGCGAACAACCTTTCGTTTTGTACCTCAACCGTTATTTGGGGAGGTCGAAGCATTGGGTATTTTGTCGACAGCAATTCGGTTTCAGAACGCACAACGGCATTGATCTCCCGACTCATGTAGTTGACATAGTCACTTCGTTGTTCTTCGATTGTAGGCTTCTTGGTGCTGAATGTTTTGTCCAGCAGCCCTACCACCTGGGGACCAATTAGGGATTTGGTTCTTGGTGCTGAATGATACAAGTCGTAAAACGCGAATTTGATGAGCCAATCAAGCTGATGTTTGTTGTCCTCGAGGATAGCCTTGAGTAATTCGGGTGATATTTTTGAACACGTTGCGTTGCCTCCAACGGCAAGGTTGTTGGTGGAGAGCTCTACAAAGCGATCGCAATAGGGTGTCCACGATTTGGGGCCGGCCAGTAATTTTGCAACGGTGGTCGGCGCGGATGCATCTGGATAAATGAATGCATCATAGACACTCTTATAGAAAGCTAGTGTATCAATAAGAAAGGAATTTGCGACGTCATCGGCGGTGTTTGAAGGGCAGAGGGTGGCCGCTAGAGATTGCAGTCGATCACCGGCTGATTCGGCCTTGGCTGATGCTGTTGCTGGTTTTGTATCGGCCTTCATTTTAGCTGCGAAGCTCGGGGCCGATGCGAGAAAACAAATCAGAAGGCTTAGAACGTTTATCTTCATCAGTACATTAAAGCAGCGGCAGTAGTTTTGTGGCAAGTTTGCTTTGAGAAACAAAACCCACTGGGGCCCTGCGGCGCCAACCAATCGGATAAAAGCGACGGAGCTAGTTGGCCCAAGGCGGTGAGCGACACTACAGAGTTAAAGAAGATTCTTGCGGGACTAAACCGATTATTCTTTTGAGCTGATATCTTAAGAACGGGACGATAGAGATTGTTCTAGCTGCGGCAAAAATACAATCGTTTTGGGTATTACCAATCGTTACCTCACTAGAGGGGGGGGGCAGCTGATTGTGCGGGTAATTGGAATGGGATTTCTTGCGTCAAAGTGAAGAGGCGACTAGAAGGTCGAAAAAGGTGGCTTAACCCACCTTCAAGAAAAGGCTGAAGAGAAAAACAACACCGGGGGAAAAGCAAACGAAACCGATTGCGTTTTATTACGAGCTAGTCTGAGAACGCACTCCAATCTCCCCACGAACTTGCTTTAGGAGGAATAGCAGAATGAAAAAATCAGCACTTAGTTTTTTATTGGTTGGATTGATGGCAGCACCCGCGATGGCCGGCGATGGGAATGGATTGTCCACAGGACTCGATTTTGTCTACTCATCTATCACGGGCGTGCTTGACACCGATGGCGAGCAACAAGATTTGGAAGATTTAGGCTTAAGTCTTTCTTCTGTGCTTATCAATGTTAATGCCGAGTACAACTTGATGGACGGGCTCTACTTGGGCCTTGATTTACCCATCGTCCAAAACAGTACTCATCTCGAGGGGGATATGCTCAAAGCCGCTGAAGCTGCAGGAGTGGATACCAGTTTTTCTTCTATGGGCCTTGGGGATTTGAGCCTTTACGCGGGTTATATGTATGGCCTTAGTAATACAATGCATCTCGGCGGGGAGCTTCGTTTTAAGGCTGCGACTGGTACCGATGATGATTTAGTAGAAGATGATGAAAGGGGCACAGGAAGTGGGCACCACAATATTCAGGCAAGTCTATTGGTTGATATGGAGCCAGTTGACAACCTAGGCATCGATATCGAAGTTGGCTATCTTATGCAATTGGCCACGGAAAAAGAAGTCGTTGACGGGGCTGGAGATATAGAGGTTGACCCTGCTGATGGGCTCTACACGAATTTGGGTATTGGCTTTACTATCGCGGACATGTTGACCCCAACTCTAGGGATCCATTATTTTACGACTGGCGAAGATAAGGCAGCCGGTGTTGAGGAAGAGGACTCCGACCGGAATGCTCTTAGCTTAAGCTTCAAGTTAGGACTTAAGATAAGTGATATGCTCAGCGCCCATGTTGGCGTGGGCTCTAACCAAATTACGGCTGGAAGAAACCTACCTTACGGCTACGCTTTAATGGGTAAAAACGTACCGACAGGATTGAGCTTCAATGCTGGAGTGAATGCAAGGTTCTAGACTCGTTAAAAACGACGAATCAAGATCGATAAGGCAGGAACCTTGGGCTTTTTGGGGTCTGAGGTTCCTGTTTCTTTTTTGGGGCCGAACGCTACTTTTTTTCGCTCAGGGCTTGAGTTATCGCGCTGTCCATTACTTTGATGAGCTGGCGGTGTTTTCCGTCAACGAATTGCTGCGTTAGATGTTTTGAGTTGGGCAGTTGGGGCATTTGGACCGGCTTACTCAACACGTGGGTCAATTCTGACGCCATGGGCATGGCCGTGTAGTAGCGTCCTGCAAATATGGGGAGCGGAGCTTTGAGGGTGTCGTAAACTGTTCGCGTGAGGGGATTGCCGTAAACCGTGTAGAGATCGTCAGCGGCGGGGCAGGCCCCCATAACCACTTGAGCACCGGTTTCGAGGGCCATTTTGACAAATCCTTTGCGGGTATCCCATTTGATGTCGTATTTTTCGCTGCTAGGCTTTAGTGCTTCTTTCATGCCTCCCGGCAAAACAACGACGAGCTCTCCTGCATTGAGCAGCTCCCGTGCATTATCCCGGTTTCCTTCTATCATGCCCGCATGGTGGGCTAACTCCGAGATTCCTGGAATTTTGAAAAAGAGGCGGTCCACGAGTGGCTTGGGAGTGCGCCCTGTTTTTTCGGCGATTTCATCTAAGAGTAACACAACATCGTAGGTCGCTAAGGAGTGAGTTAGTACGAGCAAAACGGGTCCTGTTTTAGGAATGTTCTCAAGGCCTTTTACCTTATAATTGTGGTACCACTTGGTACCATACAATGCTGCCTTAGACGCCAAAGTAGCTCCCTGCTTGGCCGTGGGAAGCACCCAATCCATGTATTTACTGTAGGCGCTCGGTGGTGGCGGTGTAGGCAATGATTGAAGAGACGAACTCGAGGGGGGGGGCTTGGTGGCGGCATCCATTTTGTCTTGACCGTGAGGGTTCGAAAGGGGGGCTGGTTTTGTGCTCG
>CAXGXL010000362.1:0-4717 GCA_964013555.1 uncultured bacterium | reverse complement strand
AAAGGCCTTGCCTATATATGTTCAAGCTTCTATTTTGCAACTCGACAAAATCTACCTCAATGCAGGTCAACGAGGACTCTTAGTCTCTCTGGCCCCGTCCAATCTCAAAAGTCTCTTAAATCCAATTTCGGTCGATGTTGCCCGCTAATGAGCTACCCGATTTAAGGATTTCGAATTCCAGAAAAGCCCACCGGTTGGGCTTCGAAATTCACTCGAAAACTCATAGCATCGTTGCCTTCAATCATCGAATTTCGGTCTAAGTCTCCGCGGCCCACCAAAGTTAACAAAAGATTACATTGGTTCATCGTAAATTCACAAATCGCAAAATCATCGGTGTCAGCGCAAGCATCGAGGTCACCAGAGTCCGTATTGCAAGCATAGGTTCCAGCTGCATCGGTCTCCATGAAGACCTCCCGGCTAAGTCCGAGACACGAACACCTCTGTGCTAGGGAGGCATTTAGACCAGAGAAAAATGAGTCAATCGTGACGTATCCTTCAATGACTCCGCCAGCATAAGAGAAGTTATCTCCAACTTTTCGAACGTTGGGACAGGTAACCGTCGCTTCTTTTATTGTAATGGCATCTAAATAATCACCTTCCGGTAACTTGAAGGTCATATCAGCCCCTTCGGCCCTCAATTGGGAGTCATCAAGTTGTGAAGACTGAAAAACTGACTTGGGCTGTCCTGAATTTGGGCGATAACTGTCAGTGGTCAAGTAGATAAATGCGTTCCCATTGGCCACAGACTCCCAAGTAGCATTTTCATTCCACCGACCTTGCATGTGCGCGAGCAATAGATTGTTTGACTCATCCACAAACTCGCGATGCTCGAAGGCGGTTACCAAACTGCCATTCTCAATGAACCCATTAAACAAAGTGTCCGGTTCGGTTGAATCATTGCTCAAAACAACCAGAAGTCGCCCAAAAAAGTTTGCCTTGTTTGTATCCTCATTCAATTGAAGCGAAGTAATAATGCTCAATGCACCAGGCTGATACCCAACCTCGGTGTCAGGCCAATTGTAGTTAGGACCGAACTCGTCTCCAGAAGAAGCGTTCTCGCTCGAGCTATCATTTCCAAGGTCAGAGTCTCCCTCGTTCGTACAACCCTGGCCTTGAGCGCAACTAGAATTCCGTGTTTCAACTGTATCTGAACATGCACAATTCAGTACCAGAAAAGCAATCAACCCATATCGACGCATACCCATTTTCCCCTCATAATCTAGCTAGCTAAAATCGTGACTCTATTGAGCCGGCGGTGTCGAAGAACACCGCCAAACCGAAGTCCTCTCACGGCACTTGAGTCGGTGTCAAATCAGCTCTGAGAGTCCACAAAATTACTTCCCTATCGCTTTGAATTGGGCCTGGACAAAGTTATATGCAACGAGCTCCTACTAGAACATGGCTAATAATTATCAAGCTTCGCCTTATAGCACTCAAGAATGGATTTCTCGAATGCGAGCGTCTTTTCCCAAAGGCGAGTATCGTTCTTAGCCAGCCAAGATGGTAATGTACTTCGGTAAATCCTTAAACTTATTGAAAGAAAGCGAGAATAAAGCAAACGCTCTCCCCCAAATAAAAAGCTTAGAATTCTCTTATCATTGCTTGGAAACAGTTATTTATAAACATTCCTTTTATAAAGTGATCAACAATTTGCGAATTGCATAATGACGAACCACTCGCTACAGTTTGCTCTGCCCTTAAAAGGAACCGCACTAAGAAGTGGTTTGTCAGATCTTCATAGGCTGCAAACAGACCATGCCCAAGAAAGTTAATAATGCACCGGTCACTTGGTAAAAAGAACTTCATCCTCCTACTCATTTTGCTCAGCTTTTCAATTGGTTGCTTTGAAGAATATCTTACCTGTCCTGAAAACTACGAACTCACCGAGAACGAACTCTGTCGACCTCTGGATACAAGAGAGTCTTCCGATGCCCAGGCTGGTAACTCTCAAAACCCAGGGCAAAGCGACAAACCACAAGCGCTTCCTGTACCCCCCTATGTTTCCGAAGCGGGCTTAAACCAACATATTCTCTCGTTAATGGCGATTGCCTCAGAACATAACAACAATCGAGCCATCGGCACCAGTGGCTACGAAGCATCCGTAACCTATGTAGCAAATTATCTAGAAGAAGCGGGCTACGACGTTACCTTTCAGGAGTTCCCGTATGAAACGTACGAATTTCTAGGAGACCCTGAATTAGAACAAATAGACTCCGATACGAACCTCGAATTCGAAACGGACTTCGTTATGCTCGGGTACTCAGGTACGGGAGACGCCACCGGGGTTATCCAAGCAATCGACCTACAGATTCCCCCCTCAGAAGAACGCAATACTTCCACTAGCGGCTGTGAACCCGAGGATTTTGAATCGTTTGTGAATGGAGCAATCGCATTAATTCAGCGTGGAAGCTGCACATTCGCCACCAAAGCTGCCAATGCGCAAGCCGCTGGAGCGAGTGCGGTTCTCATTTTTAATGAGGGTCAAGAGGGTCGAAAAGGCCTTTTCGCCGGCACCCTCGATCCTGACAATCCCGTTTCTATCCCCGTCTTTGGCCTTACCTACTCAGCCGGCTCTGAGCTCATAGCTGAACCAGGTCAAGAGATTGAGATTCGCATCAATTCCAACATCCGCAAAAAAATTCTCGCTGTCCATAATGTACTGGTCGAATACCCGGGACTTAGCGAACATGTTTGGATGCTCGGGGCTCACTTAGATTCGGTGCCAGAGGGCCCGGGTATCAATGATAATGGAACCGGAGTTGCCAGCCTTCTAGAAATCGCAAAACAACTCTCCCAAGAGCAGCCTCCCCTAGCACATGGCGTTCGGTTTGCATTCTGGGGAGCCGAAGAAGTTGGACTCGTTGGCTCACTGCATTATGTCCGAGAACTCCCAGCAGAGGAGCGCACCCGAATACTCGGCTATCTAAATTTTGATATGATCGGCTCTCCCAATCCCGGCCGATATATCTACGATGGTGATGGTTCGACTTTCTCCCTGGATATTGACGTACCACCTGGTTCTGGAGCTATCGAACAAGCTTTTATTGAGCACTTCAATACTTATCAAATGCCCCATGCCCCAACTCAACTGGATGGACGCTCGGACTATCATGCCTTTACTCTTGCCGGAATTCCAGCCGGCGGCTTGTTCACTGGAGCTAACGACCGTATGAGCGGACGGGATGCGGGCCTCTTTGATGGCCAAGCGGGATCCCCATTTGACCCCTGCTACCATCAATCGTGCGATAAAACCGAAAACGTCAATATGAGGGCACTTCACGAAATGACCAATGCAGCAGCCTATACACTCTTGACCCTCATGGAAAATGACGCGTTTCCGAGTTCAGTAAGAGGTGTTGATGCCGTTCAATCCGTTACATCAACGGTGCATAAGCCCCAAATTCCTTCGATTCTCCCCGGAAATTGTCACCATGCAATTCCGGATATCTAAGAACAGTACCGATGAAATCTAGCTTTTATTGTAAAGAGCTAGATTCCACCGGAAAGCAGCATTCTCCAACCATGAATGCATGAGGTAATCCAATCGACAAGCTAGTTCACAAACACACACTAGTGAAGAAACAAGGACAAACGGCCTTGCCGCAACAAAGTAGTTTGTACCCGCTTACGCGCCCCATCAACCTGAGTATTGGAGGTCTGTTATGAAGTTTATATCCCGCCTTATACAAACAATATTACTGACGATAGGAATTGGCTCAACCGCCCAAGGGGTAGTTCAACCAGCTCACCTTGAGCATGAAGCTCGACTTCACTTCAACTTACCAAGCAAACACAGAGAATACCGAGACGTCCGGTGGTATGCACCAGCCAAAGCACGCGCGTCTCTCAAGCAATTCATGCAATCCTCGGACGTTCTCACCTCATCTCCCAATGCCCACCGAGCCTGGAAGATTCTCTGGGATTTTGAAACTGGCGTTCCAAGCCGCATTTTTGGCGTGGGAATTGAAGCTCCTGGTGTTCAGGACTCCTCCAAAAGCGCAGAAGCTTTCTCACTCCATTTTTTGAATCGACACATTGACTTATTGGCACCCGGTTCATCTCCAACTGATTTCCAAATCATTACAAATATAGCAACCAATGGCATGAGAATCGTCGGACTTAAGCAATTCCACCAAGGACTTGAAGTTATCGGCGGCCAGGTTCATTTCCGCTTCAAAAACAATCGACTCTTTGTAATTGGCTCAGAAGCACTGCCCTTTGTTCTCGCACCGAAGTCAGGAATTGAACACCCTTCTGAGTTTTATCAATCACAGGCCCTTAAATGGATAAAGGCAGACACAAATCCCAGTGAACAACTGGCCGTGAACGGCCTCAGCTCACCAAGAGTTCTTCCATTTATTGCCCAAGGAGGCGACTCACTCTATTTCACCGTAGTCGAAACGACTGTAACCTCCAAAAATCCCATTGCCAAATGGACAGTATACCTAGATGCCACAAGCGGCCAGCCAATAGCACGCAAGCAAAACCTCCACTTCTTTGAGGCTACGGTTCAAGTCAATGCTTCGAACCGCTGGCCTGGAGGCGGCCGAATAGATTATCCCGCCCAATTTATGACTACCGAATTTCCATTGGGCACCGAAACAACCACCAAAGATGGACTCATCACTTGGGGAGGAGAGGAAACAACCGAAATTACCCTCAGCGTTGACGGCAGCGAAGTTAGAGTAGCCAATCGGGGCGGCGCAGAGATCACCAG
>CAXGXL010000361.1:0-4719 GCA_964013555.1 uncultured bacterium | reverse complement strand
AAGAGCACAACTATTTTCTGGTCGGGGCGCGCCGCGTTGATCCACGCTAAGCACTTCGCCGTCAATAGTTCTGCAAGCGCCCCTATTAAAGGCCTTGCTTCCAACAAGAGGCACCATGGTTTGGGTGGGTCCCCCGTATTGCCCTAGACCTGAGAGGTGAGGTTCTTGATACAAGTCATTACCCTCGCAGTGCTCAAACCCAAACTCTTGACTAAACAAACTGAAGCCAAACCCCTTACACAAACCACCAGACACAAAATAGTCGGGATAGGCCGAAGGCGAGGAAGTTTTATTGGCCGTAGCAATCGAGCCAGAATACTTCAACGACCCAGGTGCCGCGAAAATACCACCGGTGGTAAAGAGAGCCTCATTGCCGCTCAAAGTGGAATAATTAAGAGATAAATCTCCGCCACTAAAGTACGCCCCTCCTCCCGTCTGAGCAGAATTCTCGACCACTGTAACATTTACAATCTTGTGCAGACCATCTAGACCATAGATCCCCCCACCATTCCTCGATGCACTATTGCCACTTACGGTACTTCGCCTCAGGTCTACAGCGCTACTCTCAGAATAATATCCCCCGCCATCACCTGAGCTGACTACATTCTCCACAATTGAGCACGTCACTATCTCAACGTTGGGACTCTCAACAAAGGAGAGGCCTCCTCCAAAGGATGTCGCACTATTGTTAGCTATGGTGCTATCCGTGATAGATAGGGCATCAGCCTTAAAAGCAAAAAGCCCACCACCCGCGTTTGTATCGGTCGCGTTGCCATTTTCCTCGATCCTAAGAGACGCGAGGCTAGCACTGCACTCATCGAGAAAAATACCGCCCCCAGTCCAAGCCGTATTCTCTTTTATGACAAGTTTCTCAGCCTCAAGACTAACGCCTTCGCCTTGGCAATAAACGCCGCCTCCGGCCTTTTCTTCGCCTGTCCACCAGGACAAACCAGCAATTGCCGAGCGCAAAGTACCCGTGCCACCGCGAATCGAAAAACCTTTCAACTCAACAACCAGGGTGGCCCCACTGCTCTCGGGAACAATCGAAATAGCAGAACCCGCTAGCCCGGTGGCATCGATGATGGTATTTTCAATGGAGGCAGAAGTATCGTAAAGAGAATACTCGCTGACAATTGAGAGGCTTTTAGCAATAGTGATTTTTTCAGCGTAAATACCAGGGTGAATCACAATCACCCCACCCTCAACACTCGCATCTACGGCATCCTGAACACTTTCGAAGGTGTCAGGGAGAGAACCACCTGCAACACTTGTTATCGTCTTCGAGACACGCACAACCCCGGCTATGGATCCGCTGCAGTCATCCTGGCAGTAAATCGCATCATCGCACACTTCTTGCGGATCAATCACATTATCACCGCAATACGCTCCACCTTCCAAAGACAATTCCTCAGTGCAATCAGCATTGCAATGAAGGCAGTCAGGCGAACCATAAGGGCAGGCGACTTCACTTGCGTTGTTGCCATCATCGCACAACTCGCCATAGGAAGCATCCAAAACACCATCTCCGCAAAAACTCGTAGCCCCTGAAACCTGCTGACACGCATCATTGCAAACCATGCAATCCCTCTGCCCATAGGCACAGGCCTCCACCACGGTATTGCCATCATCACAGGACTCACCGTTGGCTCCATCGATAGTCTCATCCCCACAAAAGCTCGTGGCCCCCAAAACGCTCTCACACTTTTCGTTGCACACCCAGCAACTTGTCTCACCGTAAACGCAGGTCTCAAGAACCAAATTGCCATCATCGCAAGATTCACCTTCTTCTCTAACACCATTGCCACATGCAGGTTCTTCGCTAAGCTCTTCGCTCGGTGCGGGGTCCGCATCAACTACTTCACTCGGTGCGGGGTCCGCATCAACTACTTCATTCGGTGCGGAGTTCGTATCCCCTTTACAGCCAGAGAAGACTAGTAAAGCCAGAAGCCAGAAAGTCGTAAATATCCTCCTCATAAGCGGCTCCTGATTCGTGGGGTGATATGTGATAAACAATATCACGGTTCCCAATAGAGTCCACCAGGCAGTCGGTCACCTGGGTACTGTCCCAGAGAACTGTAGGGTACTGTAGAAGGTCAATCGACATGCCCACTCATCGAACCAAAAATAACTGCCTTGTGTTCTGTTTCGTCCTGGGAAAAATCGTTGGGCCGATGCAACATGCCACAACTCTAGAAAGGTCGTTTGAAGGCGAAGCTAACGAAGTAATCTAAACGGAGAATTGAATCTATAAAAAAAGATATGGCGCACTCGGCAGGACTCGAACCTGCAGCCCTCGGATTCGAAGTCCGATACTCTATCCAGTTGAGCTACGAATGCGGCCGCAAGCCTAGTAACTTAACCGAGGCAGGTGTTCAATACCTAAGAGCCTTTTGAACTGAAAAAATCCCACTTATTCGCACAATCTCGGATCTCCCCTCCCGAAATTCTTGAAAAAACACCGAAATTGGGTTTTGTGTGGCCCATGATTCACGAAAATCTAATCTTCATTATCTGCTCACCCCGAAGCGGCTCCACTCTACTGCAGCGCATGCTCGGTTCTCATTCCGAAATATTCACGCACCCGGAGCCGCACTTGCTAACACCGCTTTACTACCTGGGCTATTACGAAACAGTTCAAAAAGCTCCTTACGACCACATCAACGCCGGGCAAGCCCTTCGAGAGTTTACTCAAGAACTACCGAATGGAGAACACGACTACCTCGACGCCCTAAGAGCCTATGCTAGTACGCTTTACGAACGGATATTGGTCCCTCAAAATAAAAGGTTCTTTCTAGACAAAACCCCAGCCTACGGATTGGTTTCACCATTTGTCGCTAAACTCTATCCAAAGGCTAAATTCGTCGTGCTTACTCGACACCCATTAGCGATAACTCATTCCGTAGCAAACTCGTTTTTCGGTGGAGATTACCGCACCGCTGATCAAACCAACCCCATCGCCCGTGAATATGTCCCAGCGTTGGCAAATTTTATGCGAAGCGCGGACGTGCCATACATCCATGTTCGATACGAAGACCTGGTAAAAGATCCAACAAACGAGATGGGTAGAATTCTCAAACACATAGGCCTCGAATTTGAACCCGATGTTGTAACCTACGGCAACAAAAAGCATATATCCAAAAGCTACGGAGATCCCATGAGTGTTGAGCGCCACAAGGAGCCGGTGACCACTTCGCTTCAAACGTGGGCTTCCGATTTATTAGCTCGCCCCGAGGCTCTAAGCATCGCTCAAGAAATCGTAGCTCAACTCAACGAAAGCGATCTTGAGTTGTGGGGGTATCCCAAAAGCACCTTATTTGATGCCCTCCAAACCAATGAAGCCCTAAAAACCAAGGGGCGCCAAAACCCAACTTACCGACTAAAAAGACGAGCACTCTTAGCCCTACGCAAGAACATCCACACCAATTCTCTAGGTACGACACTTCGCAAGATAAGGTACTATTGTGATGTTCTCCTTCGAGACTAGCTACTAATCACAACGGCCTGTATCATTATTGCCCTCGACCGTAGTTTCACCGCCAATATTTCCAGCGCTCGATATCACGCTACTAACTTGGCAACTGGGCAGCTTGGGATTGTAAACCACCGAAAAAGTGCCGCCAACTTTATTGAGACTATCCAAATTAATTCCGGTTAACTCGAGATTGTTTCGTACCAAGACATCTGCACCAACGCTTCTAAGCCCCGCTAAATTAAAGCCCCTGAGTCTAGAATTGTCCCTTATCCAAAGCTCCCCCCCAACCTCAACTAACTCAGGCCAACTGAAGGCTTCAGTAGACATCTGAGTTAATGTTAAACGGCCACTAATGCGTTCATACGAGCGATAGTTTTCAATTTGCTCAACTCGGTCGATATAAACATCGCCGTCGTACGTATTGAGCTCCTCACCGCACCCCAATGCCCCTAGGATCAAAGCCACCAATGTACCCGAGAAAAATCCCAATAGATACCTGGATACCATTTTTATAAGCTCCTCAAAACGAAACCCGAAGGTAGCGCGGTTGATTCCGGCACCGGCGCTTCCTAGTACGGTAATCGGACTTAGTCTAGAGGACCGCCCACTGCCAAATCCAAAAGCAATTCGCCTCAAATAAATAAGAATGTGTTATATTAACGGGACGTTACGATAACCTCGCCCACCGGGCCGCGTCGATCCGCCCGCGAATTTATCGCGCGGCGCGCATAAACCCGGTCAATTCGGTGACCTTTGTAAAGCTTTCGAATGAAAGGAGTATCGGAATTGGAGAGCACAACATGAACTCCCCGTTCGGCCAGTCGGGTGAAAAGCTTTGCCAATTGGATCTGTTCCTCGTCGCCGAAGCCCCCTTTGGCATAGCTAGTAAAGGAACTGGTTTTTGAGAGTGGATCATAAGGCGGATCAAAATAAATCAAATCATTTCTCCGCACGCGCCTTGCGATATTGAATACGCTTTCACAACGCAGCTTAACCCCTCTCAACCGTTCACTCACCCTCTGGAGGTTTTCGGAGTTGCAGATGGTTGGATTGCTGCTTTTTCCAAAGGGCACGTTGAATTGCCCTTTGCGATTAACTCGATACAAACCGTTAAAGCAGGTTCGATTGAGATAAATGATTCGAGCCGCCGCCTCAGTATCATTCAAATTCGCTACCTTCAATTCTCGCATTTTGTAGTAGTATTCTTCTTCAGCCCGATGCTTTTTGAGGACTCGAATCAATCCATC
>CAXGXL010000360.1:0-4719 GCA_964013555.1 uncultured bacterium | reverse complement strand
TCTTTGGGATCCCTCAAAATTCAAGAATTGCTTTGGCTCTTCCAATGCGGAGTTGTACCCGGCCGACTTTAACGGCGATGGCATTGCAGACCTTCTTCCCCGAATCGTTTTTGATGGTTTTCATCCAAAAGCAAACAAGTGTAGATCTGCATCTTCATCAGCTGAAGAATGTAGTGCCGACCAGATTAATACGTTCCACAGAACCAGCCGAGCCCTTTTTGATAAAAGGGTCACCGTTGGTTCTCATGATGAAATCGCCGAACGTTTCGACTTAGCCCCAAACGAGACCAGTGCATGGGATGAGCGATTCAAGGGTCTGCGTTCTTCGCATGTGGAGTTTAAGGCGTATGCATCTCACCCAGCTTTGATTTCGAATATCGACCCAGTAACCGGGACTCATTCGTTTAGTGAGCTCGATATCACAGCCCTGGCCGGTGACGCGCTAGCACTGAAAGGACAGCTCTACCTGGCTGACTTTAATGGGGATGGTAGAACAGACATTTTGAGTTATCACGACGAAGCGAGCCTTATCGCAAACGGCGTTTTGGATAAAGGCGAGCAATTTACGGTAATTCTCTCTAAAGTAAGTGACGCCGCTCCTTCGAGCATTGCGTTCGAATCGCCAAAGACCTGGACCAGTCCATACAGCCCTTACTCGCCCACCAAACGCACGTACGGTTCCAAAAAGGGGGGCAGCACCATTTACACAATCGGTGCTCCTTCCGACTTTGAAGAGCGATTTAGTCTTAGTGAACTGACTTTCGGCGATTTTAATGCCGATGGAAGAACCGATTTTATCCGGCGGGTAGCGTACACCAATGTTGTAAGCGGTTCAGAAATTCAGACCCCACATAAGAGCTTTCAGGTTTTCTTCGCAACCGACCAAACCCAAATAGATGGTTCCTTTCGGGTGGTTACACCTGGTTGTACGGGAGGCACCTGCCCTGAAAATGACTCAGACTTGTACGAGATAGCGTTTCGTCCGCGAGTAGCTAAGGTTACCTTAACGACCGGCGATTTTAATGGAGATGGGAAAACAGATCTCATTAGACGGGAAACCGACGAGAGAGCGGTCGACGGCAAAGATAATTTCTCCGTGTGGTTTTCTCTAGGGAATGGCGAGTTCGAATACACATTCCCTACAACCTCTAGAGACCTCTCGACCGGACAAGAAAGTGACAACAATATTCGGCTTGCGGCCAACGGAAGAGATATTGAGGGCTCTCGAGATGCTTCTATTATCGTGCCTGCGGATTTCAATGCCGATGGTAAAACTGATTTTCTGATGCAGGAAGCCGGAATTCAGGGCCGCGATGACGTCAATAACTTTCATATCTACTATTCCAAGGGCGATGGCTCTTTTGAGAAGATTACGCCTAGCGGAGAAAATATTCAGGCGCTCTTTAAAGGTGGCGACATAGAAAATAGAACGGGTGGTTCGCAGCAACTCCCCAAAAAACCCTGCAAAGGTGTTACGGGTGCAGCAAGCATGAATACGGAATGTGCCGACATGTTATGGCGCGAGGCAGGCTGTACGACTTGGAGGGACCACCAAGGATGGGTGGATTGGGTTCAACAAAACGACCTTTCGATTGAACAGATGCGGAGTGACTTTAATAGCTGGGCTACTCTCACTAATGATTGGTATGTTGCTGGGTGCCAAAGCGAAGCTCAATGCATGCTTCCTTCTGGTGGGTACTCCCCCTTGTGCGATAACGCAAAACGAAAAGATGGGTCCACACTTCATGTTGTGGACTATGATGGAGATGGCTATCTCGATATTCTTCGCCATCAACGTAATTGGTTTGGTTCGGGCTTTGTCGATTCAACTACAACCCTCGAGACGTGGAAAAACCTTATGGCTCCCGAGGTAATTGTTTCGGTGACCGCCAACAATCCACATGACAAACCAAAAGCCCTTTCAACTAAAATTGGCTATGGTTACAACACTCAAAATGTCAGCCAAGGAGCGGTTAAGCGTGGCCGAAATTACGTCGTAAAAAGTCTACATCGCGATTCCTTAGGGGGAGATTTCGACTCCTACCGGCGCTGCCAAGAGGGCGGTTCAAACACCGATGTAGACTGTGGAACACAAACAGAGCGCCTGGGTCGTTACGGGTACACAACTTTTGATTATGGAAATTTCTACACCGATAAGAGAACTAAGGGCGTTGGGTTCGACTCTATTGAGAGAACCACGACCTTTGTAGGACGTATTGCTTCCCACTTAAACGGATTTTCGGGTGAAGAAGGTCAGGGGTATCGACTCTTAAAAGAGAAGATTAAGACGCAGTATCATACAACGTATCCTTTAATCGGAAAGCCGCACACCGTTGAGAACGACTTGGTGACCAATGGCATTGAGGAGCAGGTATCTAAAACAACCTATGAGTACAATTTGTGGAACACGAAAGACGATGTTTTTAACCCAGCTAATTCCAGCGAACGAATTGCCGCTCCGTATGTAACGAAGGCAACCATCGAAATGCTGGGAATTGACCAAACTCCCAAAAAGACTCAGGTGATGGAGGCTAAAGACGTTGACCAATACGGGAATGTTTTAGAGCAAAGCATAAGAGTGGAGCTCAACAATCAAAGCGAGAAAGTAGAAGTCATCAAAGAGTTCGGTGATATCGATGAAAATGGGTGGAACGTTGGCCTCGCTACCAAACACCGCGTTATCCAAAATGGTGTTGATCGCAACCGGATTGTCAACGAGTACAATGCTCAAGGACAAGTTCTAAAGACTCTCAGGTGGTCGCCGCTTACGGATGCAAGCACCGGCGATGGTGACAATCTTTATCTCGCTTCTTTCGTCTATGACCAATTCGGAAACGTATCGGCTGTAGAGGAAGGTCCCGAAAACTCACCTGCGCAGCGGAGAACCAGACAACTTGTTTACGATGAAAGCGGTCGTTTTCTGGTAAAAACCATCGACGCGGTGGGTCAGGTTAACCTTTATCACCGCAATGCGGATGGGGCTCTTACAAGCGCAGTTAATCCAGAGGGTAAAACGACGACTTTTGAGTATGACTTAATTGGAAGGCTTGCAAAGAGAGTAGATGCAGAAGGAAATTGGCAAGCGCACAGCCATCACTGGGCCACCGGTAAGGCTTTGAGAAAAATGCATTCAGATGCGGCACCTGGTTTCTACAAGGCCGTGGTGACGACCGATTCCCTCGGCAAGAAAACCACCGAATATTTTGATAAAGAAGGCAACAAGATTCTCAACGCCAGTTTGAAAGCTGGTGAGACAGCACCCGAAAACGAAATTGTCGTGGAGTATGAATACAACTCCAGAGGGCAACTTCTAGCTGAGACGTTTCCTCGTTATCGCTCGGCAGCTCCAAGAGAAAAGCAATTTATGTACGATAAGATTGGGCGTATTGCATTTATCCAGACCCCCATAGGGGACACCAAGGATGTATATGAATACGAGCGCTTTATGTATGATGGGTTAAGAACTTCTCATAAGACCTTTAGTCCTAATACAGAGCGGTTCAAGCGTGACAATATCCGTGGCCAAATTGAGTTGGCCGCAGACGGCGAAGGCAATGCCGTGTACCACCAATACGATGAGCTAGGGCGTCGGAAAAGCACCCACGTTATTCCCGTGTCCATCTTGGATGTGAAGAAACTCGCTTCAGAGGGGAGTTTGAACGATGACTTTTTGGTCCATTTTGAACAGATTAAGGACCAAATTGATCCCTATAAAACAGAACTCACCTACAACGCCGCTGGCTTAAGGAGTAGCCTGCAGGACCCAACCTTTGGTCTTGTGAAATATTCATACAACGTTTTTGGTGAACAAGTAGGACAGGTAAAGGTAGGGCATACCATCACTGGTTCGCAAGAGTTTCCCATTGCTTTTGAGTTTGCTTATGACTCTATCGGGAGACTCATTCAGAAGAAATCCTCTAACGGCTCGAAAACAACCTGGGAGTATCTTTCTGATAATCCTTCGCGCCTTGGAAGAGTCGTCAAGACCTCCAATGACCAGCCTGAGTGGGAGAAGGCCTTTTCCTATATTGACGAAACCGGCAAGCTAGGCAGAGAAAAAACAACGATACATCGCGAAAACGGTTCGGTAGAGACCACTCTAACCAAGAGCTATCGCTACGATGAAGAGGGCCGAATAAGTCGAGTGACCCTGCCTGAGAACTTTCACTTGGACTATCATTACGAGAGCAACGGGCAACTCAAAGAAATTACAGGGCCTGCAACCAATGAGCAGCAGCCAAGAGAGTCTGATTCTTATCAAGATTTCTCCACCAACGTCGTTGCTGAAACCGGAGCTTGTAAAGATGTGAGCACACAAGGAATGACAGATTCTTGTGCGCAACAAATGTGGGAGGACCTGGGATGCACGACGGATTTGGCGACCTCTCAAAGGGTTTTATCTCCTGAGAGACAAATCGCAATGAGTCTAACACCTAAGACGACCATGTACGATGTCGCTTTAAGCTCATCCCCAGAAGATATCTTTGCCTGTCGTGCTGCGGCGCAATGCGCAGGCGAACACTTTTATTTGTGTGGTGCTTCTCATGCAGAAGGCGACGAAGGCCCTTGTGCAGGAATAGTCAAAGGCAAGGACATGACCGAAGCTTGTGCTGCTCAAATGTGGAAAGATGTAGGGTGCACAAAGGACTTTAGTGACCATGGTGACTTTATGGACATGGCGACAAATGGTTGGAATGGTTCTCGAGATGCCTGGTGGCT
>CAXGXL010000359.1:0-4727 GCA_964013555.1 uncultured bacterium | reverse complement strand
GTCGACCACTGCAAGTTTTACCTTTTGGTGCTTCGATGCCTTCACTTCTTCCACTATTTTTTGGTGGTCGTGAGCTTGCCCACTCATTTCTTTCCCCTAAACCATTTCTGACTGGATATTTATTTTCGTATCGCCAACTCAGCCATATCAACCGGCGAAAAACTCCACACCGGGATAACATGTCAATCCGGTCCCACGCAAACCCCGTCAGCGCCGATATGCCTCGAAAAAATGCAGGAGCTTTGAGCGGTAGCTCTATAATAGGTTTCCTAAATTCAATTACTTAGGGCATCAAAGTTAACTTTACCATATTCGTCATACCTCGAGCCTCAATAGGCATACTCGTGATATTAACCACAAGGTCCCCTGATTTCACCAATCCCTCACTGAGCAAAATATCGTGAATATCCTGGATACTGTCATCCGTACTCACAAACCCATCGTAGTAAAAACCGCGAACGCCCCAAAGAAGACTAAGGGTATTTAAAAGTACTCGATTGCGGGTAAAAACAAAAATACTTGTGTCAGGTCGATAACTGGAAACCTTGAAGCCGGAGTACCCCGAGTGAGTCATTGTTACCAAAGCAGACGCTTTCATTTGCGTCGCAAGATTGCAAGCTTGGTAACACACCGCATCTGGAATACTTCTAGCCTCGCTAGGCTCTACCTCATGCGGTTGTGATTGGTAGGCATTACCTTTCTCAACGCGACTGATGATCCGCGCCATCGCCTCCACAACTTCGACCGGATGCATTCCAACGGATGTTTCCCCGCTGAGCATAAGGGCATCTGCGCCATCCAAAACCGAATTAGCCACGTCACTTACTTCCGCTCTGGTCGGACGGATACTGCTAGTCATACTCTCCATCATTTGAGTAGCAATAATGACCGGCTTTGAAGCAGCACGGCATTTTGCCACCATCATCTTCTGTAAATCAGGAACTTCCTCCAGAGGCATTTCAACCCCTAAATCCCCTCGAGCTACCATCAGTCCATCAGACTTCAAAATGATATCGTCAATACACTTAATGGCTTGTGGTTTTTCAATTTTTGAGATCAACCTCGCGTCACAATTCGCTTGTAAAATTATCTCTCGAAGCTCCTCAATATCAGAAGGCTTGCGCACGAAAGACAGCGCAATCCACTCTACTTTTTCTGCAATAGCAACCTGGACATCCGCAAGGTCCTTCGAAGTCAAGGATGGTAAGGTCAGAGCAGTATTGGGTAGATTAACCCCCTTTCGAGACGTAAGCAGGCCCCCAAAACGAACCACTGTCTTCACTCTATCAACACCATTAGACTCCATAACCTCAAGTATGATTTTGCCATCGTCGAGAAGAATAGTCTCTCCAACTTTAACGTCCTGGGCCAAAGCTTCATAACTGACATACGCAAGACTTGAATTGCCGACCATAGGTACCGTGCTCAACTCGAAAAAGTTCCCCTCCTTGAGGCACGAGCCATCTTCCATCTCTCCGACACGGAGCTTGGGCCCCTGTAAATCGGCCAAAATTGCGACATTGGAGCCTAGTTCACGGTTCAAATCCCGTATAATCTCAATAACCTCATGAGCGCTTTCGCTCTTTTGATGTGAGAAATTAATTCGACAAACGTTCACCCCACTTTGGATCATAGCTCGCAACGTTTCCCTATCACTACAGGCTGGCCCCACCGTGGCAACTATCTTTGCTCTATTTACTTGCATTCAGTCGTCCTCACTTCGAATTACTACCCACTACGCTCCTGAACTAGAGAGGTCAATTTGATTTCCCAGTACTCCTTTTGGCACTCGGTAGAGCCGAAGTTCTAACCATAGACACACGAAATCAAAACCGAGAAACTCAAAGAAACCAGCTATTGCCCCCATATTCTACATTCCACTTATCCTTACTCCATAGAATATAACATCAAATCCAAACGAATACAGAAAGTTCTTTAGTGCAGGGTTATTCTACAAGTAGATTATTAGGAACTCGCTTCTTGCTTTGCCCCACAACCTTTAATGGACATTAATCCACCTCAAACCTTGCTCCCAAGTGCCCCTTTGATATTTAAGAATCAAGAATTTCTCGGTGTTCAATTCATAGGAGAGACCCATCGTTACGGGAAAGAAAAAACACGAAGCCTATCTAGAAGCACTCAACCTCCTAGGTAAGGATCTAGCCCGACGCGCCAAAAGCAAATGCGAGTTGTCTGAAGAATCGGGCACACTTCAAATCGTCGACTTAGAAGGTCCAGACGTGGAGCCTGACTTGGGCCATGTCCTCCTAGTAACCCCACAAGTCGCAAATTATCTTGATGGGAAATTGCTCACAGGCGCACCGCTGCATTTCTTGGAAACTGCTGTGTGGAGCACAGAACCAGCCATTCGACGAGCAGCAGTACAAATATTGATGCACATTGATGAAGCTTGGGCCCGAGAAGCCATTGAAAACGCTCAATCCATGAACGAATGAGAATGTGCGAACCACAAACGTCCGCTATTGAATCCCTCGCAGGGTGACCGGTTTAACCTGGCCAGTTCCCCCTTTTTGCACTTCGAGCTGCCAAATCGTCTCGATGCTACTGAAATGGACATGTTGGCGAAGATTCTCACGGTAAATATTGCCAAAATCCATGGTTTCTCTTAAGGCCGTGCCGTGGAAAACTTATTTAGAGAACTTCGCCAAGCATGCTCATCAACAACGTGGTCACAGGGAGTCGAGTTGGTTAGGGCCAATGCCGTCACCCTAGAACAAAAATCCGATGAGGAGATCGAACTTCGCGTCACCCCGCCCAATGGAATCGTTGGGCACCAAGTACTGCTCTACCCAATGGACGAAGACTGGAGCTGTGAATGTCCCAGCAATGCAGATGCATGTGAACATGCCGCTGCTGCTATCATCGCTTATCGCCGCGGCGAGTTGGGAGACTCTAAAAACGCCCCCGCTCACGAAACCGTGGCCAGAATTCACTACCACCTTCGGGTCGTAGGAAATACCGTTGAATTCCAGCGCGCTTTGGTTTTTCCCGATGGCCAATCGCACCCCCTCGAAGGAACCCTAACTCGAGCCGCTGCGCCGAGTTCCGGCTATCCCCGATTCACCACGACACAAACAGACCTGCAAATTGAACACACTCTAGGAACCCAAAAGCGCGGAGCGCTCCCTAGAGCACTTTTTCAAAAGCTATTTCCACTCCTAAAAAACTGTGATTTCGTATTCCTCGAAGATTCCCCAATTCGCATTGGAGGTCAGACATGCGGAATGAACGGCTGGCTCGAAGACCACCCTGAAGGCTATTGGCTGCAAATTGCTCAAGATAAATCCATCGACGTCATTTATTCTAATGGAATTCTAAAGGCTAACAACACGCTTTTTGTTCTGACGGATACAGGACTGACAGCCAAAGACCTCAAGACCTATCGAGCTGGTCTGATTCTCCGCAAGTCTGACATCGCCGAGTTGACCAATACCCACCTTCCTCGACTTGAATCCATTATGAATATCCAGGTGCGTACTCAACACCTTCCTGGCCGAAGTCGTGCTCTACCAAGAATATTAGTCCAGACTGAGCGCCAACAAGATGCCCTCATAATCTTGCCCACAATTGTTTACGGAGATCCTCCGGTGGCTCGCGTTGACGGCGAGCGCCTAGTGCATCTTCAAGGAAACGTCCCCATTCGTCAAAAAGCGCATGAAGCGGAGCTAACTAGAAAGCTACGTACCGACCTCGGTCTCACCCCAGGCATCCGTTCTCGATTCCCACGAGAAGAAGGGGTTCGAATTGCGGAAGAACTCGGCAGCTGGAGAGGAGAGATTCAAGGCGATGCTCATCGTTGGTTTCGTTTGGTCCCCGCGCTGCGGCCCCAATTCAATGATTCCTCCGCACTGCCAGTGGATTTTGTTGGAGATCGATTCGATTCATCTAATCGAATACATCAAGGTAAATCCGCCGGGGGGGCTAGTGTTCAATCCGTTGTTAACGCATGGCAAAAGGGGGAAAATTTGGCCCCTCTTGAAGGTGGGGGCTGGGCTCCAATCCCGGTGCAGTGGCTAGAAAAACACGGCCGGTTGTTACTTGATCTGCTCGCGGCCCAGGGTGAGAAAAAAGCTCTGCCTCAAGCCGCAATTTCGGACCTAGCAAGATTGCACGAATCGCTCGATCAACCTCCTCCTCCCGAATATCAAGCAATCCGAGATCAGCTCGAATCATTCAGCTCCATTCCCACTGCATCTTTATCAAGCCAACTCAGCCAGATTCTGCGCGACTACCAAACCCAAGGGGTTAACTGGCTAGAATTTCTTCGCACTCTTGGCGTCGGAGCTCTCTTAGCCGATGATATGGGTTTGGGCAAAACCCTACAAACCCTCTGCGTTCTGAACAAAAGTAGCCTCGTTGTTTGCCCCACCAGTGTATTGCCCAATTGGGAAAATGAAATTCAGAGATTCAGATCCGAACTGACTATCAATATATTTCACGGTCCAAGTAGACAACTCACCCCTGATGCCGACATAACCCTTACAACCTATGCTATTTTGAGAAATGATTGCGAAGCTCTCAAGAAGCAAGATTGGGACACAATCGTATTGGACGAGGCCCAGGCCATCAAAAATCCAGACAGTCTTGTAGCACAGGCCGCCTACTCCATGAAGGCCAACTACAAAATCGCCATGACCGGAACCCCCATCGAGAACCGGCTAGAGGAGTTGTGGAGTCAGTTTCACTTTACCAACCCAGGCTACCTG
>CAXGXL010000358.1:0-4732 GCA_964013555.1 uncultured bacterium | reverse complement strand
AAGTGTTTTTCGAATGAAGGCCGAACCGATAAAGCCACAGCCTCCAGTTACAAGCATATTGGTACATTGTCTCACTGATAACTCTCTTTCATTTCTTGGACGAGGTTTTCAACATAGTCCTTGAGGGGTTCACGCCACGACCGGGGCTCCATCAAAGATGATATTTTTGTAGTATCCAAAACAGAGTACGTTGGGCGAGGGGCCCGAGTAGGGTATTCGTGCGTTTGCAGGGAGGCTATCTCGCGACAAAAAGAATTCTCTCCCACAAGATCCTTAATTGCTTGAGCAAATTCAAACCAGCTAACCTCTTCTTTATTCGCAAAATGGTATACCCCACCCTCCACTTCCGAAGCACTCACAACAGCCATGCATCGGGCCAGATCCTCCGTAAAGGTTGGCCGACCTCGTTGATCATTCACCACACCTATTTGAGGACGGCTTAACATCAATCGCACCATCGTTCTTACGAAATTGTTTCCACCGGGACCAAAGAGCCAACTCGTTCGAAGAATAACCCCCCTGCCTTGCAATACTTCTTGAATCGCCTTTTCACCGGCTAATTTTGTTGTTCCGTAGACACCTTGGGGAGAACAAGAAGTGTTTTCCCGGTAGGGAAACCTAGCTTGCCCATCGAAGACATAATCCGTTGAAACGTGGACCAACCGGCAATCATTTTCATGAGCCACGTGGGCGAGATTCCGCACACCATCTCGGTTTATGGTCATGGCCATGACTTGGTCGTCTTCTGCAGCATCCACCGCGGTGTAGGCAGCGCAATTCAAAATAACATCCGGCCGAAAACGGCTAGCGCACCTTCTCAAAGACTCTAGATTCACTAAATCGGCCTCTTCGCGCCCCGTGGCAAGATATTCTTTACCACCCAATGCTCTAACCACAGCCTGGCCGAGCATTCCCCTAGCCCCGACAACCCAATACCTCATGAAAGCGTAGCCTTGAATTGCGCAAAAGAACGAGCCGAACAATCTCTTTGGGATAAAATAGGTGTTTCAATGGGCCACTGAATCCCAATTTCGGGGTCATTCCAAGCGAACCCCTCTTCTGTCGTCGGATTGTAAACGGAGGTTACTTTGTAGAGGACTTCAGCTACCTCACTAAGCACACAAAAACCGTGAGCAAAACCAATGGGCACCCAAAGCTGCTCGTGAGACTCGGCATCCAATTCAACCCCACTCCATTGGCCAAAAGTGGGCGATTCTGGACGAATATCTACCACTGCATCAAAGATTCTTCCGCGAGCTACCCGCACCAACTTCCCCTGCCCGGGTGTGCTTTGAAAGTGCATTCCCCGAAGGGTATTACGGGCAGACAGGGAATGATTGTCTTGAACGAAGGACTCGTGAATACCCGCTTCGGAATACCGTTCGTAATTGTAGCTCTCTAAAAAAAAACCGCGTTCATCCCTAAAGAGCCTCGGCTGGATCAGTTTGAGTCCGCCTAGCGGTAAATCCCTAATAATCACCTAACACACTCCCATTATTCAAAACCGTTAGGGTTGTGCTCTTGCCACCGCCACGAGTCAGCCATCATTTCGTCTATCCCCATTTGGGCCACCCAACCAAGTTCGGTTGATGCCAAGGTGGGGTCAGCGTAAACCTCAGCTACGTCTCCACTGCGCCGCCCAACAACTTCGTAGGGAATTGATTTGCCAGATACGTTTTCGAAAGCTCGAACCAATTCAAGGACGCTGTAGCCCCGGCCCGTTCCTAAGTTATAGGCCAAAATCCCATTGCCTTTCTCTAGGCGCTTTAATGCCTTGAGGTGGCCGACGGATAAATCCACCACATGGATATAATCACGAACGCCGGTTCCATCGCGAGTTGGGTAATCGTCACCAAAAACGTTTAACTTCTGCAAGCGACCAATAGCCACCTGAGTAATATAGGGCAAAAGATTATTAGGGATCCCATTAGGATCTTCACCAATCTTTCCGCTCGAATGAGCCCCTACTGGATTGAAGTAGCGCAAGAGAGCTACACTCCAACGAGAGTCGGATTTGCATAAATCAATGAGAATATCCTCAATCATCAATTTGGAGCGACCGTATGGATTCGTGGCGCTGCGGGGGAAGTCCTCTCGAATAGGCATTGTTTCCGCAGAGCCATAAACGGTGCTAGAAGAACTAAACACCAGGCGAAACACGCCAGCTTTGGACATTGCATTACAGAGGGTCACTGTTCCGACAACGTTGTTCTTATAATAAAGCAACGGTATTTCGGTCGATTCGCCAACCGCCTTCAGCCCCGCGAAATGAACGACCGAATCAATCGAATGCTCAGTGAAAAGCCGGTCCAACAAATCCCCGTCGCAAATATCCCCCTCCACAAAGAGAGGTTCTTTGCCGGTAATTTCCGCAATTCGCTTCAGAACCATTTTCTTGGAATTAGAGAGATTGTCGAGAATGACCACATCCTCATTGGTTTTCAACAACTCTACCACGGTGTGGCTTCCGATATACCCTGTGCCTCCAGTTACCAATACCGCCATAATAGCCTCCTTGCGCCCAGGAGCATCTAAACCTGCTCAAAGCGGGGATGCAAAAGAAATCACCGCACGTCAATGGTTTTTGCGGATTTACCGCACTTAGACAAGACTCTAGGGGCATCTCCACGAAAAAAGCCACTCTCTTTTGGATACGGCGCCCAAAAGAGAGTGGCTTGGATCGCTAAGCCGCTGTGCTTAGCAAGAATGAAGTCTATTTTATTCTTCTAAGGAAGCATCCGCAGAAGCCTCGTCATCACTTTCGGGGTCCTCGTACTCACCACCTTCTGGGACTTCAACGACGTCTCCGCAAAAGCCATCATAAGCCGACTGCAATTCAGCCAACTCGTCAGCACTAAAGACGTCTTCGACGTTTTCGAGCAATTCTTCAAGCTCAGCGCACATATCGCCTGCCGGTAGCTCAGCTCTTCCTTCGGCACCAATAGCAGGATCGACGTACTCATCTGCTTCTTCGTCATCAGACTCGTCTGCTTCTTCGTCACCGGACTCATTTGCTTCTTCATCATCAGACTCGTCTGCTTCTTCGTCATCGGACTCGGCCGCTTCTTGGTCACCGGTATCGGCTGTTTCCGGATCCTCATACTCACCACCTTCTGGCTCTACTACCGCAGCACCACAGAATCCCTCGTAAGCCGACTGCGCTTGTTCCAACTCTTCTTCGCTAAGCGTATCGGCACCGTTTTCAATCAACTCTTCAAGCTCAAGACAAATATCGCCTACCGGAATCTCTACAGGATACTCGGCATCAACTTCTGGGTCCACGAATTCACCTTCACCCATAGCATCGTTGTAGCCATCTTCGTAGCCATCGTTGTAACCCTGCTCATACTCACTCAACTCTTCGGACTCATCAGCACATGGGCAACTACACTCGCAAGTTTCAGATTCAGCACCGGTGTCTTCGTCTATCTCCGCTTCAGGATCTTCGAAAGCAGGGTCTTCGAAATAGTCTTCGGCGTCCCACTCCTCGTCAGAATCGCAATCCTCGGACTCGTCGCCCTCAAAGTCATCGTTTTCCTCTTCCCATTCGCCTTCGTCATCCCCTAAGTCACACTCGCATTCAGTGTGCTCAGAGTCCTCGCTATAATCTTCCGGATCCTCAAAATTGGGATCCTCAAAATCTCCTTGGTCTAACTCATCGCCAACTGGAAGTTCCACTCCAGCCTCACCATCGTTGCTTTCTTCCGGATCTTCTGGGTCCGCTGGGTCATCCAACTCTTCCCACTCACTGTCCTCATCGTCGAAATCACAAATACCGTCGTCGTCAGAATCTTCGTCCATAGGATCGGTATTGCCACCAACCTCTTCACCATCCGAGATGCCGTCATCGTCGCTATCAGCGTCCGTCGTGTCGGTTCCCAATTCGAGCTCTTGAGCGTCGGTAAGTCCATCCCCGTCAGTGTCAACGGAAATATCCTTGCTACTGACCGAATCATTGAGGTGGGAGGGAGTTCCGCAGGCAACCGAAGCCATCACCAAAAAGAGCAAAAGCCCCATCCAATGAAAACTCAACCTCGGAGTACAAATCTTTAAACCAGCCATTCAAATTCTCCTTGCTATGCGAATACGCAGTTTTTTGCGTATCGTGAACTAATATTCCCTCACTTGTCAATTAGAAAAAGCCTATGGCTAACAATGGAAGCGATTAATTCAATAAAAACGGCCAATAAGAAGGCAAGAAACGTAACGCAAAGGGTTGCACATCATTGATAAGAGTGTCATATTTCTCTCATGTCTGAAAACGATCCCGGTAGCTTTCTCAATTACAAGCAGCGTATTTTGTACTCGCTCTTCCGGTGCGTTTCCCGAATAGCATTAAGACTTTCTATGCCATTAGGCCAAATGACCGAGCTCTTTCAGATGGCTTATTTTCACGAAGCGCGAGAAATCAAAGGAATGGGGTTGGGTGACGTTGCCGATCTCTTCGGCAAAAGTTTGCGTACCGTATCCAGTCTCCACAACCGTTTTCGGGGAGATTTTTTCGCTCCGGAGCAAGAAATGCAATTAAGGCGTGACATCGCCCAGCGGATCCAAGATGGAGCAACCTCATTTGATGAACTCCGGGTCATCTTCCCCAAAGTCAAAGAAATCGAGCTCCTAGGTGCGATAGACGACCTTTTACGAGAAAAACGAATTCTAGAGAACCATAATACCTTTCGACGAAACCCAGAAGATCATGATTTTTTCAGTGAGACAGATATTCGTGCCCGAG
>CAXGXL010000357.1:0-4735 GCA_964013555.1 uncultured bacterium | reverse complement strand
CGTCTAACCCCATCGCCTTCAAAGCCCCCCATTTGCTGGGACTCGCCGTCCCGTAGACTTCGGCACCAAGGTGCTTGGCTATTTGCACCGCCGCCATTCCTACCCCACCGGCGGCAGCGTGGATCAGAACCTTCTGACCCGATTGAAGATCGGCTAAATCCACCAAGGCGTACCATGCCGTCAAAAACGCCAATGGAATCGTCGCCGCATCCTCAAAAGAGAGCGAATCTGGGATGGTTACCGTCAAAAGGGGATCTGCAATCGTTGTGCTGGCAAAAGTCGCAGAACCCAAACCAATAACCCGGTCACCCACCTTTAGAGCCGTAACTCCGTCACCCACTTCGGCCACAACCCCCGCAAATTCGAGACCGAAATACGGAATAGGCACCATATCGAGCACATTGAGAACGTCTCTAAAGTTGACCCCCGCCGCCTGAACCTCAACCCGCACTTTGCCTTGTAAAGCGGGCTCCTCCTTAAGTTCGACAACTCCCAATCGGTCCAACCGCCCTTTTTCCTCAATAGAGAGTCGCCACGGGCCTTGGGACGGCAGGGCTAATTCAAGATTTGGAAAGCGAACCAAACGGGGCGCCACAACCTCATTGCCTCGAATCAACACCTCCGGTTCATCGGCCCGGCCCACGGCCGCTTTGAAGGCATCACCATTGAAAGAAGAACCAAGATCCACCAATTGCAAACGCAATTCGGGATATTCCATCCGCGCACTGCGCGCCAAACCCGTGAGCGCCCTGGTTGCCAAAGCACGGTTTTGTGTTAGCCAAATAATCGCCGGGGTTTTCTCGTGAGCAAGGGCGGCCTGTAATTCCTCCATCGCGCTCAATAAACAAGCCGATGCTCCTTGAGCCACACCATCTTCAGTGTCCCACAATCGCACAACGCCATCGAGGTTGTGTTCAAGGGCCTCCGACGCTTCACCAAGCGCTATCCACTGCAGGCCGTCTTCATCAAAATCAGAACCCGCAGCCCCACTCGGATAGTCTCCAACCCACCCCCATTTTCCTTGAAGTGGGGTGATCTTCCCCTCTAAGGGGACCTCTTCCATTCGGAAGCGAAATTTATCAACTGACTCTCCTGTGGTTTTGAGCAAGGCTTCCCGCAGGGCTTGTTTAGAAACAAACCCATCGATTTCGAGAATCACATTACCGGCATCATCCCAATACCGAAGCTCAAATCGGGAGGTCTCAAGACCGGCCTCAATCACCTCGGCGTAACACCAAGACGTTTGAGTCGGCAAACCTCTCCACCGTACGGTTTCAAAGGCGAAAGGAAGCTGCATCACCGCTTCGGTTTCATCGATGACTTTCCCCAAAACCGGCAAGCTCATAGCAAAGCCAATTCCGTTATCAAACATGGTCGGGTGCAGCGGACCGTCGTTAGCCGCCCCCTCAGGCACTTGAATTTCCATCAAGCCAGCACCCTTCCCCAAGGCCATGGACGTGGACCAATACCAACCGGGCCCCCACTCCACTTCGGTCTCGCCGATGATATCGTGGAAAGTTTGGATGGGCTCCTCTTGGGTGCAGCGCGCCTTTGCTTGCTCTAAGGTAATAGATGACGGCTGGGACTTCGCCTGAGGATCTAGAATTCCTTCTGCATGGATCATCCACTCGCCATCGCTCTTTTCGGCGGTGGTTCGCAGAGAAAATCTATACTCTCCATTTTCAATCGGCGTCACAAAAGCATGGAGGGTTTTGTCTTTATCCAAAAAGAGCGGGTGAACAATTTGGATATTGCGAAAATCAACGGTGGTCCCCTCCCAATGGGCGTCGGCCACCGCGGTCATAATCAGGGGATACGCAATCCCCGGCAAAATAACCTTTCCAAAAGCAGAGTGCTCTTGAAGGTAAGCTTGCTTGTTGGAACTTAACAAAATGAGGTGATGCCAGCCGCCGTCGGCCTGGGGAAGGCCAATTCCCGCGTAAGCATAATTACTCGCATTCTCCCCTAAGAACCCAGCAGTTCTTGGAATCGTCGGCTCGAGCCAATAACGCTTTCTCTGAAAGGCGTAGGTTGGTAACCGAACAGGGTCCGCCTTGACCGGTTCAAAGAAATCACTCCACAAAACCTCAGCACCGCTAGCATGCAATTGACAAAGAGCATCTAAGAACGTTGTCCACTCGCCGTGCGCACGGCGCAACGAGTAGATCCACTGCAATTGATTGTCGGTCTCAAGGCACTGACGCCCAAGCCCCGTTAAAACCGGATCTGGCCCTATTTCAATAAACCGGGTCGCCCCCTCTTCCACGGCACTTTGAATTCCATCGCAAAAGTGAACCGCCTTGCGAATATGCTCCACCCAATACTCGCTTGAACCAATTTCTTTGCCCGCTTTCTTGCCTGAAACATTACTAATGATGGTTATCTTTGGCTCAAAGAATAAAAGATTGCCGATTTCTTTACGAAAATCCTCGAGCATCGGCTCCATCAAGTAGGAATGAAACGCATGAGAGACCTGCAATTCGCTAACCCTAGAGTCGCCTTTTTTGAAGTGAGCCATCACCGCTTGCACCGCGCCTTGGTCCCCGGAGATAACCGTTTGGCGTGGAGCATTTTGCCCTGCGATACCCACCTTCGCTTCAAGGTCTAGTTTACGAATTGCCTCGATAACCTCATCGGAACTCGCTCCAATGGAGGCCATCGAACCATCCGACGGCAACGCCTGCATTAAACGGCCCCGTGCCGCAACTAGCCGAGCGGCATCCTCTAACTCAAAAACCCCGGCAATATACGCCGCGGCTATTTCTCCAACACTGTGCCCAATAACCACTTCGGCCGCTACCCCAAAGCTCTCCCAAAGCCGATACATAGCAATTTCAAGAGCAAAGAGCGCCGGCTGGGTATAGTCGGTGCGATTTAAGAGCGCCTCTTCATCACTTCGAGGCTCGGCGAAGACCACCTTCAAAAGAGGCTTGTCTAGATGCGGGTCCAGATACCTGGCAACTTCATCAAAAGCTCTCTTATAAACCGGGTGGGCCTCGTAAAGTTCTTTGCCCATTTGGGTTCGTTGACTGCCCTGGCCGGTAAAGAGAAACGCCGTTCGCCCTTTGCGCGTCTGTGCTAAAGAACGAATGACTTTTCGAGACGAGAGGACCGAGTTACCAACCTCTTTTAACAACGTGATTAACTCATCACGGGAGGATACCACAACGGCACATCGTTGAGAAAAATGAACCCGCTGGGTTGCAAGACTCAAAGCTAAATCCGCCAAGCAAAGATCTTCACTGGCTTCAACAAATTCAGTCAGATTCAAAAATTGCTCTTCGACGCTCTCGCCGCAGCGTCCAGACACCAAAATAGGGTAGCTGGGCAAATCGATTTTTGTTTCATCAACCGCCACCGGTTCCGCTGCGGGAGCTTCTTCCAAGATCACGTGGGAATTGGTTCCGCTGAATCCAAACGAACTAATACCAACGCGACGAGGGGTATCGGTTTGTTTCCACTTCAATTGCTCGGTGGCAATCCGAACCGGAAGGTTCTCCCACGGAATATGGGTGTTAGGTGTCCCCACGTGGAGGGTTTTGGGAATCAACCGGTGTTGCAAGGCGAGAATAGATTTCATCACCCCGCCAATACCCGCAGCACTCTCCATATGACCGATATTCGATTTTAAGGACCCCACCACAATGGGGTTGTTCGGATCTCTGCCCTTTTTGTAGGCAGCCGCTAAGGCCTGCACCTCAATCGGATCTCCCAAGGGCGTGCCGGTTCCGTGGCATTCCACCACATCCACACTGGCTGCGGGAATATTTCCCAATTGAAGGGCACGACGAATGACCGCTTGCTGCGCGGGACCGTTGGGAGCTGTAAACCCATTGCTCTTTCCGTCTTGGTTAATGGCACTTCCCCGAACCAAAGCGAGGATATTGTCTCCGTCGCGCTTTGCATCCGAGAGTCGCTTCAACAAAACCATCCCGCATCCCTCAGCTCGAACGTACCCATCGGCGTCGTCACTAAAGGTGTGGCATCTACCAGTTGGGGACATCGCTCGAAGACGTGAGAAATAAACAAACCCAAACTCGGATAAGAGGAGGTTCACGCCCCCCGCAACTGCCATAGAGCACTCACCATTGCGCAGCGCTTGGCAAGCAAGGTGCAAACTCACCAACGATGAAGAACATGCAGTATCAACAGGAAAGTTAGGTCCTTCAAGGCCCAGCCAATACGATAGCCTTCCCACCACCGCACTGTGGGCGGTTCCCAAAACCGTATAGGCGTCGATATCCGCCGAACCACCGGTACCAATGGAGGTGTATTCATTGGCACTGATTCCAACGTACACTCCGGTATCGCTTCCCATTAAATCATCGGGGAGCATCCCGATGCGCTCAAAGAGTTCCCAGGTGGTTTCTAATAGGAGGCGTTCTTGCGGATCGATGCTTTTGGCCTCTCTTGGGGGAATGCCAAAAAAGCCAGCGTCAAATTTGTCCACTTCGCCAACAAAGCCACCCCACTTGGAGTAGGTTTTCCCCATGGCCTCCGGATCGGGATCAAACACCGGATCTTTATCAAACCGATAAAGTGGAATTTCACTCACCGCATCTCGCCCCTCATCAAGGAGTTCCCACAGTTCTTCCGGTGAGTTCACATCCCCAGGCAGCCGACACGACATGGAGATAATTGCAATTGGTTCATCAAGGCCGACCACCGTTGCCAAAGAAGTCGATGCTTCCGCCAAAACCTCGTCGCTCAATTCGAATTCATCCAAGAGGTACCC
>CAXGXL010000356.1:0-4737 GCA_964013555.1 uncultured bacterium | reverse complement strand
CAGCCAATGGTTGACGCTTATTGTATGCCTACTTGGAGTGGACAATACTCTGAGAGATAGACTGACTCCTTAATTTATTGTCTTTTCTATTCCTTTCTTTTGAGCAATTTTACCATAGGCAAGCAAAGCCCTTTGCTTGGGGCTATCTGCTTGGCATTTTCTAGCCGGCCTTGTGGCAAAAACGAAACTTCGCGCTAAGTGTTCTTTGCGCAAAGGAAAATTGAGGGGAACTCCGATCATGTGCGACTGCTTTGTATGAGAACTGAGCCCTAGGAGCACTCATTGAGATCTCAAGCATAAATCGAATAGTTGATTGGAGCTTTAAGGGGGTTTGCGTTATTATGATGTAACGTTACACTGGGTGTGTTGCGTAGGTGGTATTACCCTGGGGAGGGAGCGTTATGGACCATTCAGGACGGATTTTATTCGTTGACGACGATACTCCGGTTCGAACCGCATTTGCGCGTTCTTTGAGAAGCCATGGATTTGACATAGATTTGGCTGACGGGTTTGATGGCGCAGCACAATTACTTGAAAAGCAAGAGTATGCAGTCGTGGCTACCGACTACCGAATGCCGCGGGTTAATGGACTGGAGCTGATTGAAGAATTTCGAGAGCGACGACCAGATACGACCTTTATTCTTGTTAGTGGGGAGTGTGATTTGGAGGTTGCTCTTGAGGCAGTCAATGCGAATTCCGTCTTTCACGTAGTTTGCAAGCCTTGGGATACCGATGAATTGGCTGGTGTTCTTCGGCGATCGGTAGAAGCTCACTGGGAGAGGGCTGGCCAGCGTCAAATGCAAATGAACATGGTTGCTAGCTTCAAACGATTGGATGAAGAGCGAAAAAAACTGCGCAAATTGACTGCTGCAAACGAAATGAATCTAGCGGAGTTGCTCTTAAATGCCATGGAATTGCGCGGGCATGAAAACAAGGCTCATTGTCGACGAGTTGCTGATTATGCCTTACTTTTGGCCAATGCCCTTGAAATTCGTGGTAGTGCGCTTGTCTCTATTGAACAAGGAGCTATGTTACACGACGTTGGCAAAATCGGTATCCCAGATTCAATTCTCTTTAAACCTGCCATATTGGACGAGCAAGAATGGGCGATCATGCGGACCCATCCAGAGTTGGGAGCGAGCCTGCTCGAGGGTTTTGAAGGTTTACGTGAAACCCGGGAGATTGTTCGCCAGCATCATGAGCGATGGGATGGTAGGGGCTATCCAAGTGGCTTAAAGGGTGAGCAGATTTGTGTGGGGGCAAGAATATTTGCTGTCGTTGATGCGTTCGAAGCGATGACCTCTGAGCGACCCTACCGAGAGTCGCGAACCATCGATAGCGCCATAGAAGAAATTTTTCGTTGTGCGGGAACGCAATTCGATCCCAGGATTGTTAGAACCTTTATGCAGATTCCACATGAGAAGTTGGAAGTCATTGTTCGATCCCGAATAGATAGCACGGCGGCTTAAGAGTATAAAACTATCCTAATCTTTTGATTTGAGCGGCACTTCTTAATTCAATCCAAGTCCTTTTTTCACCGTATCTCGGAGTTTAGAGTGCGGTGACTATTCTCCAAGGGTTGGCTAATCCGAACTCGGAGCGTTGTGGTCCTTATTTGGTAAAGCTTTTTTTGGGAGCGGGAGTGTGTTCTGAATAAATTCGCGGATAATTTGCCGATTGTGATTGAACCATTCATTTATAGCTTATGCTAACCGCAGGTTTAATTTTTGCCGTAGGTCAGTGTTTATTGGCCTCGACGGTTACTTTGGCTGAGCCAAATCCCCCAAGCTGGACTACCTCGGCGCGCATGGGAGTTGGGATAGCTAGTGAGCAGACGTTCGGTTTATTTCTTCCGCGGCTAGGGCTGAAGGGAGATTTAGCGGAGCTCAAGGTGACGATGCCCTTTTGGCTCAAGCTCGGTGACTCTGATGAATCTACTATCTTGGGCCGAAAGTGGGACTCTGTTCACACGTACCTTTCGATGATTGAGAAATTCTTGCTGACTAACCAAAGTGGGAACGTGACGCTCTCCATGGGAACCCTCCATCAGGAGTCACTTGGTAGTGGCGTTTTACTCGATGATTATTCCAGTGGTTGGAACCCACTTGCCCGCAAACTCGGGGTTACAAGCCAAGTGCGCCTCGGCGGCGTCGAGGTTTCGGGGCTTATCAACCAGATAGAAGATCCTTACTTATTTGCCTTGGGAGCGCAGGTAAGGCCTTTGTGGTGGATAGGCGACGCTGACGCTCAACGATTCGTATTAAGTGCGGAGCTGGTGGTAGATCGGGCGGCGCCGACCCTAGTAGACGAAAAAGCCCTATGGGCGGGGGATCTTGGTGCTCGCTTGGTATTTCATTCTGGGCAGTTTTTGCAAGTGGAGGGTATTCTCAGCGGAGTCCTTCTTCATGAAGGCCGCTTTGGCGCTCATTTGGCGCTCTTAGTGGAGTGGTTAGAGAATGCTCCACTGCCCGGAGATTCAGTAGCCGTTCAGCTGGATTTAATTCGTGCTTGGGCCGGTTATGAGCCATCTTATTTTGGCCCTCTCTACGATGTTCAGCGTTATTTTGCTTTGGAGGATTCGGAATCGAATTTTAACTCGATACTTAGGATAGATTCAAAAAATGGTAATCTTCGCTATGGAGGCAAGTCGACGCTGAATTTCCAAGGCAAAGTCGGTTTTGATCTTTACACTCAGTGGCTGACCGAAAAGTGGAGCATGATGGTGCTCTTGCATCAATCTTCTATTACTGCCCTTCGGGAGATAGGCGGGGATAGTTCTGTTTTTTGGGCGGAAGCAGAGCTAGCCGTTGCATTGTATAGGCAATTTTATACCTACGGACATTTCGTGCGCGGGTGGCATTTTCCGGATAAAAGAGGCCCAACTCCTCTTACACTTTGGACTCTAGGGGTTGGAATGCATTTCGGTGGTATGTTGTCAGCCAGAAATTGATATCTTACTTTCGATGTCCACTTGTGAGAAAAAAGCGCTTGGAACTACTGGCCTTGTTTTTCTGGCTACGGTGGGTCGTTTGTCACCGTGAAGTAGAGCTTTCCCGTTGTGCTGATCTCTTCTGCCACAACTCGGTAGGAGATTGCTAGGTTGGGCTCTCCGAAGGAAGAAGCGGGATCTGGTTGATAATGGAGATCTACTGCATTGTTTAAGGTTGGAATAACTCGATTTATTGCGAGAGAAACCCGATCTTCTACCGGGCTAGGAGACTCCTGACCATCTGCATTCCGATTGCCATCCCTATCAAGTAAGTCGACCAATGCAATCTGGGAAAACCCAAATTCATTGCGCATGATGATGGCCCCTTCGAAAGTGCTACCGGTCCAGCGAAGGTGCACGTCTTGGGGAATTTGTGTCGCGCTGGACTCGGGATAGTTTTGGGACCAAGTAGCCATTTGGGGCCCTTCGTTTGAAGAGTATTTGAGGTGGAGCTCAGTGAGTGAGGATTCGGGTGAGCAATCCAAATGCAATAGAGCGACGAAATTTCGGTTGTCAAAGGCCAGAGCATAGGGGAGCGGGGTTCCATCTGGGCAGGACTTTGGAATGGTGTCTACGACTCTTAATCTTCCTTGTGGAGTTAACGGCAGCGCTACGATAGAGCGCAGTTGGTCTTCAGTGTCAGGATCGGTTCTTTCCCAGCTGGCGAAGAGCGTTTCTTCGCTGCGATGTAGCCTTGGTGTTGTCCCTAATTCCGAGATTGTCTTTCCTGCACTGAATTGGCGACTAGATGGATCGTAAGTGACCATACAGATCGTACCAGAGTTTCTTTCCTCCGAGAGCTCGTTTGTTTCCGTCGATGGGCCTTGCCAGAGAATAACTACTTTCCCGTCGTTTGTTGCAGAAATATGAGACCGATGCTTAGGGCTGATGGTTTGGGCACAATGAATATTATCCGGGCTAAAGGCACTTTCATCGGGGGCTATAAACTCGGGGGGGCCGGTATTTTCTATGTGAATTAATCTTACGGCTCCTTGGTTTTCAGTATAACCGACAATTACGACCTCGCCGATGACTGCAAGAGATAGGGAGTGAAATCCCCACCACAAAGCTGCCCCGAGAAGCTCTTCTTCACTTTGAAATGGGGCTTCGTGCGATTTGTGGCTAAGAAATAGGGATTGCTCATTCGAAGCGGTCTGGGCGATTCTTGCCAGATAGACACCGTTTGCTCCCCAAGCCAGAGCGGATTCCCGTGTTGGGGCCTTATTGCTATCTTGTCTACAAGGAATACTCGGGACCATTGGAGCGCATAGGTCTGCACCTCGATAATAGACTGTAGTACCTTGTGCCAGCTCTTGATTCGGTGAAAACAATTGAAATGGCTCATTGCCAATTCTTCCATTGAGTTCAAACCGATACATACCAGCTGGAACAATTAGTGATGATTGTTCAAGGTCTTCATCTAGGACCATTTCGTAGTTCGTGGGCAGACCCAGTGGTGGATTTTCGGCAATGATCTGGACCCCTTGAGGTTCAAAAACTTCAAGGGTGTTCCCTGATGGATTAAACGATAGCTCTGTTGTGAGCTCAATTTTCAGTTTCCCTGCGGGATCTACAATCATCGATTCTTGGCGCACTTCTCCTTGTTGCAGAGGTTTTACGTCCAAGAGTTCACCTATCCAAGAGGCTTCCGTGCCTTGATAGAGGGTCAATTGTATATCCACTGAAGGCAAATCGGGCGCCAAATCAATAAAGAGTTCGTCTCCAAAGGGAATAGACCGATGCTCCGT
>CAXGXL010000355.1:0-4757 GCA_964013555.1 uncultured bacterium | reverse complement strand
TGCTGGTTGAGGGGCGGCCTTTTTGGCTTACTCATGAGTTAGGCTGGGATATCTAGTTCTTGGAGGGCTTTGGTGCAAACTTGGGTAATGGTTGAGGCTAAGCGCCGGCGAGACTCCTCTTGCAGTGGTTCTTTGGTGATGGCCTCAACGATATAAAAGGAATCGACTGCTCGTTCGCCTTCGGTGGTTATCCGGGCTTGCTCAATAAGTACACCTTCGTCGAAGATGGCCCTGGCGATAAGGTGGAGCACCCCGACCCTATCGGGCGTAAAGACATCCATGACGGTGCTGGTGTCGGTTGCTTCGGAATCATAGACTACCCGCGTTTGCGATACGGGTACCCTCGAAGTCGAATGGCGAGCCCTGCGCCGGCGTTTCTTTATTTCTGGAGCGTAATCTCCGCCCTGACGCAAGGCTTTTTCTTTTAGCTGACTACAAATTTGTCCTCTCTTATTTTCATTGGCAAGGAGGGAATCCTTCAGTGCGCTGGTCTCGAAAGTGCAGATGGCATATCCATTAAGCGTCGTGTCGGTATATGCGCCGCCAACACTAATGCCCCTTGCAGCCAGAACCCCTGTTAAATCAGATAGCAAGCCAGCGTGGTCTGCACAGCTGACGATAATCTCCCACCTTTCGCTTGTTTCTTCGAAGCGAATTGAGACGGAGACGCCACTTTCTTGGGCTTCTTCTAGCGAATGGAAGTGCCGTTGCAATAAATCGAAACGGTGAGTGACCAAGTGCCGGTGCGTGAATTGATTCGCTAAACGAAGAAGCCGCTGGTTCGAACCGGCTAATCGGTTCGTTATCTCCTTTATGCGCACCGCCGCTCTCTTGGCGAGACCCGGGTGCCCTGCCCCGCTTTTCAGTGCTCTGCGGGTTCGTTGATAGAGGTTTCGAAGCAATGACGCCTTCCAGTCAGAAAAGGCCTCTGGCCCCGTTGTTACGGCGTCGGCATAGGTGAGGATGAAGAGCATATCCAAGCGCTCGAAGGTTTCGACACGCCGTGCGAACCGACGAACCAGATCTAGATCTTCAAGGTTTCGTCGTTGTGAGATAATCATCATTGAAAGATGCTCTTGAACGAGAAAAGCCAAGTCTATTCGGTCTTCCCTGCGCCATAGCATCCGCCGTGCTGCCTTTTCCGCCATGAACGCCCCTCGAGCGGAGTGCCCTTGGCCCCTGCCTTTTCCTACGTCATGCATCAGGGCGCCGAGAACCAGAACATGGGGGCGGGATACCCGCGACGTTGCCTCTACGATATCCGACGGGATATCCGCAGAAAGTGCTGAACTTGAAAACGCCCGCCCTACGGTTTGGGCGCAGTAAATCAAATGAGCGTCGACGGTGTACGTATGGTATAGATCTCGTTGAACGAGTCCGATGACACTGGCAAATTCTGGCAAGAGTCGTTCTAGTAGTCCTAACTCATGGAGAGCTTCAAGGGTGGCCGCCTGCCCGCAAGGATCGGTGAGGATATCAATGAATAATCTAACGGCGGTCGAAGATTCGGCTATCTTGGAAGTGAAAAGAAGAGGTACTTTTTCTGCCATTAACATGCGGTCTTCAGGGGAAACCCGCGCCTGTCTTTTTTGCGCTACCCTGAGAATTCTTAGTAATTCAATGGGGTCACTCGATATGGATGTGGGTTCTTTAAACGAGAGGAGGCCGTTAGTGCATTTAAATCCTTCGATGTGCTCGGTCACCGGTGAGTTTTTGTCGTCTCTCCATCTTTCGTAAATAGCTTGCGCGCATCGTTCTTGAATCCGGGTGGCTACTGCTTTGAGCAACTTCGCATGCCGGTAGTAATGTTCGAGGAGTATATCTCCAGGAGCACGATTTGGTTGAAGAGTATCTATCTTCAGGTGTTGGGCGATTTCATCTTGAAGGTCAAAACGAAGAACGTCTTGTCTTCTAGAGCAAAGGGCATGGAGCGCTAAACGCACGGAATACAAAAACTCGCGAGCGGTTGTTATGGCGCTTAAGTCATGTTGACTAATCTTGGTTTCGCTTATTTTGCAGGACCAACGCTCGGCTCCCCAGGCTATTTTGGCGGCCCACCAAATCTCATGCATGGTCCTTAAACCTCCCGGGTCTGTTTTTATATTGGGTTCAAGCCTATACACGGTCGACGTTTCTGCCCCTGCCATCCATTGACTGATGAGGTTCGAAATCCTCATTTGAAATTCACGGGCAGACAAAGAATGCGCAAGTTTCAAATGAAATGTTTTGTAGAATTTCGGATCTCCAGCCAAGAACCGGCAATCCAGAATGCTGGTACAGACGGTCTTGTCTATATTGGCTAACTCTATAAACTCAGAAGCAGTGCGCAGCGCGTGCCCTACTTCCAGGCCACTGTCCCAGAGAGGGTAGAGGATTCCGTCTAGTAGCTGAGATAAGGCTTGGTGTGGATTCTCGTCCGTAAGAAGTAGAAGATCGACGTCGGAATGAGGGAATAATTCTTCGCGCCCAAGACCACCAAGTGCCACCAAGGCAAGTTTTTGTTTATAATTGGCTTGTTTTTGTACCCGAGAAAAGAGCGTCGCAAGAGCTTGCCCTCGATGGGTCGAAATTTTTTGGACACAGTGAAAAGCAGATGCGCCGTCTAAGTATTCCTGCCATTGGCGCCGAATATCCTGCCGGAGCCAAGCTTTAAGTTCGTGCCCCCACTTGGAGGAGTCGTCGGAAGGAATAAATAGATTTTGGGTGCTCACGTCCCCCTCTTTTCCAGGTAGTTGATAACCGCCTTCCCTATTGCCTCGGCTAGTTTCCGTTGGTGCTTAGTAGAACGGAGAAGCTTAGCTTCTTGGCGATTGGAAATAAAGGAAGTCTCGACAAGTACCGCAGGCATTCGCGCCCCAAGTAACACATAGAAAAGAGAGGGTTTTACTCCTAGGTTCCGGCTGGTAGGGTTGGCTGCTTTGACTTGCTTGAAAAGCCGGGATTGCACGGCCTTGGCTAGTTTTTGCGACTCCTTAGTGTAGGCTTTAGCGGAAATATCGGCTAGAGCGAGTTGAACGTCGCTCACTCGGTCCTTTTGGGTCTTGTTTTCTAGTGCAGCGAGGCGAATGGAGTAATCATCGTCTGTCGTGTCTAGGTAATAGGTTTCTACGCCGTTTATTTTGGGGTTGTCGTGGGAGTTGGCATGAATCGACAAGAAAACATCTGCATTGCTCCGGTTGGCAAGAGCAGTACGTTCCTCGAGAGAAATGAATTTGTCTTTAGTACGCGTTAGGATTACTTTTATATCTTTGGCTTCTAGAACTTTTTTGAGACGCAAAGCGATACCTAGCACCACATCTTTTTCTCGAAGCTTTCCTTTTCCAGATGCGCCATTGTCTTTGCCGCCATGGCCGGGATCTATGACTACTTTGTATTGCCTCGTTTGGCTCTTTTTGGCGGGCGAGCCCGCTTCGAAGGCATCAATCATGACCCGAAAAGGGTTCTCCATCGTAATTACCCGGTGTTGAGCTAAATCTCCTTTGAGATCTAAGACGACTCGAACCACATTACCATTTCGTTTGCCGGTTCTTATTTGGGAAAGCAATTTGTCGTTGACGGGAGTGCGCCCCGCTAATTGCTTGGACCTTTTCGCCTCTTGGACATCTATGTAAATGCGGGAAGGTCTATTTTTACTTTTATTACGAGCAACCTGTCCGGTTCGGACTTCAGCCGGTCCGTCGAGGTAGACAGCAACTCGCGAGTAAGACCGGTTACTCCAATGTTTGATCTGCGTAACTGTTGAGAGTTTTCCATCCTCGCGTTGCCTTCCTGTGCGGAGAGAACCCGCAGCGAGAACTCGCTCTTCTTTTATTTTTCGGACCGGGACGTCTTTTAGTTGAGCTGCCCATTTCCTTGCTCGGCGCACCATATCGCCTTTGGGGTATTTTTTCAGGATTTTGCGTACACTCCACGCAGCATGGTCCCGTTTATTGAGGCGATGAAGGTAAATTTTCGCCTGCTGAAAAAGAGCATCGTCGGCCAACGAATTGTCAGGGTATTCGAGAACCACGGACTGATAGGATGCAATTGAGGCAGCTAGGTCGGAGTTGAGGCGAGAAATAGCGGATAAGTCTCGCCATAGTCCGGCTTCGGTGTAGAGTGCTCTCGCGCCATATTGGGTTGACCGGTGGGTTGCATGCACGCGCTTGAATCGAGCTATTACTTTCAGCCAATTGTGGCGGTACTCTTGCTTGCGTTGACTGTCTTTAAGTTTGAAATAAGCTTTACGAGCGGCTTGGTATGCCTTTGGAGCCGAACGGTTCTTTTGGGTTAACCCCAATTCTGGCGTTAACATAACCAGAAAAAGGACCACCAACCTATAGCCAAACCGTTTTGAGGCAGCCACCCAACACTCCAATTTTCTACTGGTCCTCACCTAACCCAAGAAAGAGTCCGCACTCGGGGCATTCTTCAGAGCTCGCTGGTACTTCAGACGCACATGCTGGACACTCGGAGGTGTTACCCAGGGTCAATTTCTCAACAAGGCCCTCACGTTTGAAGCCCTCTAGTGCCGAATTATTCACAAATTGGATGGCCTTTTGTGCATCCTCTTCGGCCACCATTAGAAAAAATCGGGAAGCAATGCCGGGTTGAAAATCCCCACCGTCTTCATTTGCCAAGAGTGAAGGTATTTGATGGCCTCCTAGCTGAGTTTGGACCTTTACGAGTTCTACATGAGAGGCTACCAGAATGGGGCGTAGTTCTCGGCCTTCAAGTGCAGTTGCCATGGCTTCAGATGAGTGAAAGATCGACTGGTC
>CAXGXL010000354.1:0-4760 GCA_964013555.1 uncultured bacterium | reverse complement strand
GGCTTCGAAGAGCCTCTTTCATCAAGTAGATATCTTGGCGGGACGGTACGAGAACAATATTCACCCCAACGAGTCCAAAGGTGAAATTAAGCAGCGTTTTGTTGAGGTGGAACCGGTTCTTCGTAAGGTTGAGAAGGAGCTTCGCGAACTCAAAGATGATGATTCTCTTAAGACGATCGATCATACAAACCAACGCGACCAACAAGAATCCCTATTGGAGGCTCGCGCTAAGCTTCGGAACTTATTGAGCTTTTCGCATCTAGATAGTTTGGAGCGTGGTCGCGTTTACCGAAAGTTTGAGCAAACGACAGGCTGTATGCCGAGCAGAAGAAGTGCAGTTAGTCGAAAAATCATGGGGATTCTAATTGGTGAAGGCACCGAATTTCCTGAATTTGCTCCTCTTTAAACCGGCGTCTATCAGTTCTGATAATGGCAATAGGTGGAGCCTTCGCTAATTAGATGGTCTTTGTTGCACCGGGTAGGGCTTCTATGGGTGAGCGGTGTCTCTCCAGCGGGTTGAATGCTCGCATTGGCGTATCTCTGAACTGCGGACCAGGAATATGTTCATATTGCTTGTCAGGAAGTGTGGACTTGAGTTACCAGCGTCCCAATGAATTCTAATCAGCAGGGTTATAGGATGCTTTTCTTTCGACGTTTTCTCACAGTGTGTAGTATTGCCGGCATTGTGAATTGTGGTGTCGGGAGCAATCTGGAACCCCAGACCCGTCGTATTGCTGCACCCGATGAGCCGGAGGCGATTGCGCCCGAGAAATTCTCTTTTGAGCGAGAAGATTTTCTAGATGAACTCGCTTTTGAGCAGTGGGTTGAAGTTTGCGAGTGGATGGTTGAGATCCAAGGCGGTCCGAAGAGCGTGGATTGTGGTGATGGTATAACGGTTACGGTCGATACCGTTGAAGACTGTTCTACTCGAGAGGATTTTCCCCATTGTCAGGTGGGACAACTGATGGATTGCGTTAGAGAGCAGTCTCAAAATCTGTGTGGGAATGCCCCCGTTTCATGCACTACATTTTATGCATGCGTCTACGGTGAAAGCTCGTAAGCACTCAGCGAAGAGTTTTTTGGTCTGAGATGGACTAAATCGTTATTTTCTGCAGAATATAAATCATGGCTCGACTGATACTGGCCGGATGGCTTGGACTTATAAGTATTTGGCTTTGTCCCCGGGAGATTCAAGCCTGAGGACTTAGTGTGCCTGTTGGTGCAGCAGGCTGCAATAGTGACTTCGCTGCGGAACTCGAGTGGTTTGCAGGGGTCTCGTACGGCACATTTCAAACCGAACTCGATTTTGCCGGAGGTGCTTCGCTAGAGGAGAGTACGATAACGACTTACTTGGGTAAAATTGTTGATTCATATACTTTTTCTGCAGCTTTGGGGCTGATTGCGGGAGGCACCTTGTCTTACAGGGGCTCCAACTTTAGGGTCGGGCAGGGTTGGTTGGTTCTGGGAAGTGTGGCTCGTACGTGGAACTATCGAGAAATACCGCAACTATTTATTAGCGGAAGTCTAAGCGCGGGGCTTTCCCAAACATCGACTCGGTCTTTGAATTTAGAGAAACGTTCTTTGACGGCCATTGATTTGCGACTGGGGATTTTGGCCGGAACAACTGTGTGGGAAAAAGTGACGCTTTACGGTTTTACCCGGGTATTCGGGGGGCCCGTATTTTGGACTGGGAGTGAAGAGTCCCTTGTTGGGGGGGATAAACATCACTATCAGCTCGGTTGCGGCTCGCGTCTTCAGGTAGGCGACCGGTTTTCTTTTCTCATAGAGGCCTCGCTTTTCGGAGAACGTAGCTTTTCTTCGGGCATCCTTGCCAACCTTTAGGTTTGCACTCTTCTAATCCTTATCACGCACCCTGAGATAACTTTTGGATAAATCCAACCTAGTTTACTCTCAACGAAATCAATGCTGACTGAGCGGTTAAAGAGGCTTGGTTTTCTCGTTTCGATCTGGGGGTGTCAGAGATTTTGCCCTTAAGAATTCGATCGCATACTCTAGTCTGGTACTTTCAGGAGAGGTTTGTTGAGACCATTGAATGGGATTGCATTGGATGATGGGCAATAAGATAGAGCTTTGTGCAAAGTGGAGGCTGAAGCTCTTGATGTGGGCGGTTATTGCTTTCGTTGTTGCAAACCCCGGGGAGCTTAGGGCCGAGATTAGCGAGAAGGAGATTATAGCTCTGGCTCGAAAATTGCCTCAGATTCGAGTTTCTAGAAGTGAAGTAGCGCAAAAGGAGGCAAAGCTTGTGGAAGTGGGGCTATTTCCTAATCCGGCTCTGGGTTGGGCAAGAGAGTCCTCTCGTTTTGGAGGCAAGGATGAAAACTATGAGGATACATGGAGTCTAGAATTTCCCCTTGACCTCTCGTCTCGTCGGAAAATGCGTGAGTTGTTGATGGGGGCAGAGATTCATCTTGCACAAGCAGAGCTCATGCAGCGAAAAAGCCACGTCATCGCTAGCGCTCTTTACCAATTTTATAATTTGATTGGTACCCAAAAGCGTTTGGATATTCAAAATCAAGCCCTAGAGCGCTTAAGAGAAGTAAGTAGAATTATAAGTAAGCGGCTCGAGGAGGGAAGTGCTTCTGGGTACGACGTTGCTCGAATCGGAATCGAGTTGGAGATAGCTGAAAGTGAATTACGTGAAACGAGCGCTCTTTTGGATCGAGAAGCGAGTGATCTGAGAGCCTGGCTTTTAATTGGGGATTCGGATTCTCTCTTTGTGGGCAAGTTCTATGCATCTGCTTTTACAGATTCGAAACTAGCTTCAGTCCCAAGATTCATTGAGATGCAAAAGGCTGCACAATTCAAGATCGCTCGAGCTGTCGATCATTCTCTTTGGTCTGGTATTCCTGCTCTTTCTTTGACCGGAGGCTTGCGATTAGAGACCGATTTAGAAAGGAGCTTAGGCTATGTTTTGGGGCTAACGATTGAGTTACCCTTATTTTCTCGTGGCCAAGACCTTCGGGCTGAGGCCGACGCCCAGTTGGCTTATGCGCAATCAGCCTTGCAAGTGGCAGAGCGTTCCTGGAGTAGGGAAGTTGCTCGATCTAAAGCTCAGTTTCAAGCCATAAGCATGGAAGCCAAGCGCTTTGAAATGAATACCCGAGAGAAAATCGTCGCCCTCGAGCGCGCAGTAGAAAGTGGGTATCGTGAGGGGCGACGAACCATTGTAGAATTACTCGATGCCCGAAAGGCTCGAGCCGTGGTAGATCTGCGCTTTTTAGAGCTCAATTTATTAGCGCAGAAAGCGCACGTAGCTCTTCGTGCAGCGAAAGGAGAATTCGAATGAGGCTTATCTTGCTTACGGCGATCGTGCCAGTGGGCCTTATTGTGATTGGCTGCCATCATCATCATGGTTCTGATCATCACGGCCACGAAGAGCAGGCTAAGCATACTCACCGTTTAACTGGCCATGGGCATGCTGATCTTCCTATGATTGGAATTACTTTGTGGGGTGATGAGTTTGAGTTATTTGCCGAACACCCGGCAGTCGTCGTGGGCAAGAAGACTCCATTTCTATTACACCTTACTCTTCTCAAGGATTTTAAGCCGCTTTTGAACGGAACGGTAACACTCGAGTTGGATGGTCCAGAATCCTTGGTCGGAAAGTCTCTAAAACCAATTCGTCCAGGTATTTATGAGATTTCGCTCACCGCTAAGTTGGCAGGGAAATACAGTGGCCGGTTGACGGTTGGGGGAGAAATAGAAGGTCGAATTGAGGGAGTGGAGGTTGTTGTTTTTGATAATAACAAATCAGCTTCAAAGAGTATCGCTGATGCGGAGGAACATGACCACATTTCGTTTCTTAAAGAACAGCAGTGGAAGGTTCCTTTCGAAACAGCCTTTCCGGCAGAGGGAACACTTGTGAAGTCCATCGAGGTATTCGGGCGATTCGATGTACCACCTGGCGGTGATGCAGAGGTGGGTGCTCCGATCACGGGACGCTTGCTCGAGCCGCCGAATGGATTTCCTAAGCCGGGCAGTAAGGTAGCCAAAAATCAGGTATTGGCCCATCTGAGCCCAGCTCCATCCTCTCCCGAAGAATCCGCACGTGCCAGTTTATTGGTAACAGAAACTGAAACTCGGCAAGCCGCCGCCCGAGTTGCCCTTAAAAGAGCACGACGGCTCATTAAGGATGGGGCTATCTCCCAACGGGAGTTAGAAGAGGCGCAACGAGAAGCAAAGGTTGCTGAAGAGGCTCTTCTAGCGGCCCACCGGACTGCGGGTTTGTATGACGGAAAATTAGGAGAAGGTGGCTGGAAACTAACGGCTCCCATTGGTGGAGTCCTGACGGCGGTTCGAGCCAAGCCGGGCGCAATAGTGTCGCCTGGAACGACTTTATTTAGGATAGTCAATCTCGAGGAAATTTGGATAAGAGCGCTTGTACCAGAACAGGATGCAGCTCGATTGAGAACAGATCGCAATGGAAGTTTTCAGGTTGCGGGTCAGGATGAGTGGCTACCTATTAATGTTCAAGGTTCTGATGCGACTGCGGCGGTTGTAGCTGTAGGGCGAACGGTAGCTCCTATTTCTCGCACCGTTGAAGTGATTTATTCGCTGAAAGAGGCAAGTCCGAATTTTCGAGTTGGGGGACTTGTGAGGTTGAGTCTTCCTGCCGGTTCGGATTTTAATGGGGTAGTTGTGAGTCGAGATGCACTTCTCGAGCAAGAGGGACGAGATATTGTTTATGTCCAGGTAGACGGAGAACATTTTGTCGAAACTGGAGTAACGGTGGGCGTTCG
>CAXGXL010000353.1:0-4776 GCA_964013555.1 uncultured bacterium | reverse complement strand
CCCTAGACCCAAAAATGCAATAGAAGGTTTATCCTTAGCCAACACAAAACGCTCCTTAGAAGAGACAAAAAGATTTTTTCAATCGTATGCACAACACACTCATCAAGGGCAAATAGAGTGACCAACTCCCCTATATCCATCGCATTTCCATAAACTTTTGAGACAAAGGATACCGGTTCGTTTACGCAGTGCAGCATTTTTTTCTTGACGAGTCCCAGAAGCTCCCTTAGGCTTTTCATAGCCCACGTGTGTCTACGAGTAAGAATAGAATAACCGCTAGCATTAACCCTAGTTAACCGCTCGAATAGCCAAGACCTTATAACCCAATTTAGGTCAAGGTGCTATTATGGAGTCAGGCACTCGGACAAATCCGAACTGCTTCCAAGTCCAGCCTTTAACCAAGAGTTTTTGCGAAATATTTCAATGGGGGAATGCAGCACGATTTTACCCGAAGAGTTTAATCAGCTCTGAAACCACACCGAGTAGATAAAGGTTATTAATGAGACTTCTAGCGAATCCATTGGACCAACGTGACAACTGTGGCGTTGGCTTTATCGCAAATTTGAACGGACAAAAAAGCCACAACGTGGTCAAAAAATCTATTGAGTCCGTCATCAACCTCACCCATCGAGGAGCAGTGGCTGCGGACGGAAAAACCGGAGACGGAACCGGAATTCTAACCCAAATTCCCACAAAACTCTTAATAAAAGAGCTTCGCTCCCAAAATATTGCAATTGAAGAGAACTCACCATTGGGCGTAGGAATGGTATTCTTTCCCCGTCCGTGGGACAAAACAGCGGAGCGTTGCCAGAAAATAATTCAAGAGGTCATTCAGGAACGCAGGCTCCATTACTATGGTTGGCGCGAGGTCCCCATCGATGAAGATGCACTGGGGCAAAGAGCTCGGAAAACACTGCCCCTAATTAAACAAATTCTAGTCGGACCTCCTAAAGACTTTGAAAACAACGATCTCAACGCATTCGAACGAGAGCTTTACCTAACTCGAAAGCTTATTCAATCTCGTATTATTGCCCAAGGGTTCAACGAATTTCATATTGCCTCGTTTTCAAGTAGAACCCTTGTCTACAAAGGACTCTTTGTAGCTTCCCAATTAACAAAATTTTATCGTGACTTGGCCAACGAAGACTACGAAACCTCTTTTGCGCTATTTCACCAACGCTATTCCACCAATACCTTCCCCACATGGCCCTTAGCTCAACCCTTCCGGATGATTGCCCACAACGGCGAGATCAACACCATTAGAGCCAATCGTAATTGGATGGCGGCTCGTGAGGGTGAACTTGAATCAAGCCTGTGGGGAAAACATATTGAAGATCTGGTTCCCGTTATCGAAGAATTCGGGTCGGATTCTTTGAGTTTGGACAACGCGCTGGAGCTCCTAACGTTATCTGGTCGCGACATTCGGCATGCTTGTATGATGTTAATGCCTGAAGCCTGGGAAGAAATGCACGACATGGATCCCAAACTACGAGCATTCTACGAATATCATTCCTGCGTGAGCGAACCTTGGGATGGGCCTGCTGCCCTCGCTTATACCGATGGTCGGTTTATTGCAGCTTCTCTAGATCGAAATGGATTTCGTCCGGCTCGATACGTCATGACCGACGACGGACTCTTTATTCTCGCTTCTGAAGTTGGCACGATTGGGATAGATCCTGCTCGCGTAACTAAAAGAGGCAGACTGGGGCCAGGAGAAATGCTGGCAATCGATATAGAGCGAGGCGAGGTCTTTGAAAACCACCAAATCAAATCCATGTTCGCGGATCGTCGCGATTTTACCAAATGGGTCGAAAACCAAATCATACACCTTGAATCTCGTGCCACACCTATTAAACAAACATGGAAAGACCCCCTACCTAGTCCCCAAGAAATTCTGACCCAGCAAACCTATTTCGGCTTCAGCACGGAGGAACTAAAACTTGTCATTCGTCCCATGCTTGAACAAAAGAAAGAACCCGTTTGGTCAATGGGAGACGATACCCCTATTACTGTTCTAAGCCAGGAAACCAAATTACTCTACTCGTACTTCAAACAAAAATTCGCTCAAGTCACCAACCCACCCATCGACCCGATACGGGAACGATTGGTCATGTCCTTGAATCTAACAATTGGCGGCAGAAGAAGTTATCTTGAAGAAACCAGCCACCATGCCCACTCCATCCGGTTGAAAGGACCGATTCTGGAAGAATATCAATTAGCCACAATTCAACAAATGGGCAGCGAGTTCAAAACCACGGTTATCTCCACCCTATTTAACCCAGAGCACGGTGCCGAAAGCCTTGAAGAAACCCTCAACAGAATCTGCTACGATGCGACCCGCGCAATTGAAAACGGTACTCGCCTTCTAATTCTTAGTGACCGAGGAGTAAGCCCAGAACACGCTTCAGTCCCAATCCTACTTGCTGTTGGAGCTGTGAGCCAACATTTGACTCGTCAACGTAAACGCATGAAGTTCTCACTCATCGTCGAGACAGGCGAAGCATTTGAAGTGCATCATCTCGCTTGCCTCGTTGGTTTCGGGGCTACAGCCGTCTGCCCCTACCTAGCATTTCAAACCGTTCAATCCATTGCAGAAGCGAATCTCATTCAAGCCGAACAAGCCAGGGCGACCTACCGAGCCTCTCTTCGACAGGGACTTCTCAAAATCATGTCCAAAATGGGAATCTCCACCATCTCAAGCTATCACGGCGCACAAACCTTTGAATCAATTGGATTAGCTGACTCCGTTATCGAGCGCTGCTTTCAAAACACCCCGGCGAGACTCGACGGAATGACCTTTCTTGACATTGGCCGGGAAGTAATCAAACGTCACAGACTAGCCTTCGGCACCCCATTAAAGGCACTACCCAATCCAGGTTTTTACAGTTATCGAAAAACCGGCGAGCGCCACTCCTTTAATCCCAAAATGGTACGAACTCTTCAAAAATCAGTAAAATCTGGTTCATTTGAAGATTATGAAAAATTCGCCACCGAAGTTAACCAACGAAAAGCTATCTCAATCCGAGACCTCTTGAGCTTTCAATCTGACCGAGTCCCTATTGCGCTGAAAGAAGTGGAGCCTATTGAATCAATATTCAAAAGGTTTACCTCACAAGCGATGTCGATTGGAGCGCTTTCGCCAGAAACCCACAAAGCCCTTAGTATCGCCATGAATCGAATTGGTGCCAGATCCAACACAGGTGAGGGTGGAGAAGATCCCACCTGGTGGAAAACTCAAGAAAATGGCGACATAGCCGAATCGAAAATTAAACAGGTTGCCTCCGGAAGGTTTGGAGTAACTCCGGAGTACCTGGTGCGTGCTCAACAAATTGAAATAAAGATGGCCCAAGGAGCTAAACCTGGGGAAGGCGGACAGCTCCCAGGGCATAAAGTCACCGGTGAAATCGCACGACTAAGGCGTTCGGTACCCGGAATTAGCCTGATATCTCCCGCACCCCATCACGACATCTACTCAATCGAAGATCTGGCACAACTTATTTTTGATCTGAAGACAGTTAATCAACAAGCAAGCGTTTGCGTAAAACTCGTCTCCGAAGAAGGAATAGGCACCATTGCCGCTGGTGTAACAAAGGCATATGCGGATGTGATCCTGATTTCAGGGCACGACGGTGGAACCGGAGCATCTCCTATTTCCTCAATAAAGAACGCCGGACTCCCTTGGGAGTTAGGTTTAGCTGAAACACAACAAATACTTGTGCTAAACAACTTACGCGGACGAGTAAAACTCAGGGTCGACGGGGGCCTTAAAACCGGGCGAGATATTTTAGTCGCCGCATGCCTGGGCGCAGAGGAATATGGTTTCGGAACCATGGCACTCGTAGCAGTAGGTTGTGTGATGACGCGCCAGTGTCATCTTAATACCTGTCCGGTGGGCATCGCCACTCAGCGGTCAGACTTAAGGAGACGATTCAAGGGAACACCAGAGGCAATTATTCACTACTTTACTCACGTAGCACAAGATGTACGACAACGATTGGCGGCATTAGGTTATCGAAGCCTAGACGAGTTGATCGGCCGCTCTGATCTCTTAACTCCCATGGTCCCCAAAGAATCTACCCGGTCCAATGAACTAGACTTATCAAGTGTTGTTGCAATTCCGGATCCAACAGGTCGCTATCCCGTAAAATGCATCGTCGAAAATAACAATGAAGTGCGCTCATGTCTCGATGATAAAATTATTGCAAAGGTGATGGGCAAATTGGGCAAACGTTTGGCCGTGAACGAACACTTCGACATAAAGAATACGGATCGGGCCGTAGGAGCTCGGCTTTCAGGCGAACTCGCAAGGCGCTTTGGGGACTCCGGACTAAAGCAAGGTACAGCTCAAATACATTTCTCAGGAAGCGCAGGTCAAAGCTTCGGAGCCTTTAATCTCGCTGGAGTTCGTCTCACACTCCAAGGGGAATCCAACGACTACGTTGGAAAGGGAATGGGAGGAGGCGAGATAATAATCAAGCCCTTTAGTGGGCAACGGCTGGGACCTGAATCAAACGTGATTATTGGAAACACCTGTCTCTATGGAGCCACTGGCGGAACCCTCTATGCAGCGGGAAGCGCCGGAGAACGTTTTGCTGTAAGAAACTCAGGAGCATGTGCTGTGGTAGAAGGTGTCGGAGCGCACGGCTGTGAATACATGACCGGCGGGTTCATTGCGGTAATAGGAAACACGGGACGCAATTTCGGTGCTGGAATGACAAATGGTGATGCTATTGTCTTTGATATAACCGGCGAATTCGAATCGAAAATAAATCAGGA
>CAXGXL010000352.1:0-4779 GCA_964013555.1 uncultured bacterium | reverse complement strand
CTTTCTATTTTGTATTAACTCTTTTCACGGGCTGAAAAGAGATTTCCCTGCTTTTCTAATTCGAAAATTCCCGCGGAACATTAATTACTGGGAAATTCAAACGTTAAAAACGGTATGCGTAGCAAAAGTTTTCAAGCCCTGCAATCAACTTTCCTTAGAAATATTAACGACTACCGAGCGCAACTCTGACCTAGCAAGTCCAAATCAATGATGTAGGGAAAGGCCCTACACAGCATGAAGATGCCTTCATTCTACCACCCAAACCGCCCTAAGGCTCTGATTCGAAACCAAAAGACACCATTCGACAGCCAGAAGACGCATCGCGTCAATTGGTCTGCAGAAAAAAATCAACACAACGATCGCCCAATGCCCCTGGGCGCTTTTAAAAAATATTTAAGGGTGTCGAAGGCAACTAGAATACCAAGCTTGCAATCTCCAGAAAATCAGGCAATGAGCCACCAACAACGAATTGGTAGAGTTAAATGGAAACAACACCCCCTGTGTCCCTAAAAAATGTGCTTCTTTCCGAGCCCAATCGCTCGCAACTCGTAGCGGAGTGCGCTGCACTGGTAAGCTCTGAAGTCGAATCAAAATCAGGTCTTAGCGGAATGGCCATTAAAGGAGTCTTTCAGCTGGCCAAACGCCTACGGCCGTCTTTCGTCACCGACGTCATAAGTCTCGTACTCAATGATTTTGTCCACACGCTTGAATACTTCTACGTCCAATCACAAAAATCCGCGACGGCCTCTTTTGGGCAATATCTTAATGCTAACTCATCTTCGGTGGCCGCAGCTTTTCTCGAAACGACGGACTCCCACGTCGAAAAAGCCAACAATCGGGGAATACGTAATGCCTATTACAAACTTCGCCCAACCGGAAAAAAGCATGTGGAATCCGCTCTTCCTCGAGTAACTGATATCTTGGAGAAATACCTTCCATGAGCCAATCAGACACGACGCAACCTGATTCACCGAACGCCCCCCGTTTTACAGTCGAATTGCCGAGCATCCACCCCAATTGTCCCCCGGTATGCGTGCGCTGCTTAAGCAAAGAAATAAGCCAGCATCGCCCCATGACATTTCGGCGCGCAGACAAAACGGTGGAGAGAGTCGTGGCAGTTCAGTGGCCCTATTGCACACCCTGCATCTCGGTCTTGGAACCCCTGGATAGAGCACAACGCATTCAAAGCTCAACTGTCTTTGCTCAAATGGCTCTAGTTGCCTACGGCGTGGGCGCCACAATCGATCTCTATGACTTTTGGTTTCCAAGCCTGCTCTTATTTATTCCACTCATTTTAGGGTACGGACGGGCCGCCAAAAACACCAAAGCCAATTGGGGCCTAGAGTGGGCTGCAGTGGTTGAAGTCTACAAAGATGGATTGGGCTCGCGCTTCAGTTTTCGAAATAAAGGCTATGCCGAGCTCTTCTCCGCGGCAAATAATGTCACAACCAACGCCGCCGACTCCGCAGCCAAGTAAGCGCAAAAGGCAACCATACTATTCCACTTAAGAGCAGATCTCCAAAAGATAAAGGATGTCCCAAAGCACGACAGCACCCAGACGGCGCTGAATAGCTGGGTTGGGCAGGAGCTGGCGGAACGCTCCCAATCGGACCATTCTTCGGCCAACACCTAGGCTCCCCAGATAGCAAGAGACAATCAAAGCCCCCATCGGCAAGCCCATCGCCGTTGACGTCAGCATCATCCCCCGGGCACCCAATACCGGTAACAGCGTCACAACTGCGGCTACAAGCCGCCACTCCATTGTACTTCAAACATAAGCCGCTGAAACAATCTGCGTTAACATTGCACGACATTCCTACCTCTCGAAGGGCACTTACGACCCCCGGTACGCATTGCTCCAGATTCTCCGATGAGCAGCAATTCTTTAACTCAGCCATCCCATCACAAAGAGGTGGGGTTGTTAGACAATATTCATCTCCCACACAAACATCGTTCGGGCACTTCTCATAACACTTCGCGGCTGTGGCCTCACCGTAGGCCACACATTCAAACCCCTCACGACACACCGATTGTTCTGCGGTGACACAAGCCTCACCCTCTGCCCGAATATCGAAGCACCCTCCTACGGTCGCATCGGCGCGAGGTCCCATGCAATGACCGGCATCATCGATTCCGTAACAGCAGGTCAACCCATCTTGGCAAGGTGTCCCTGTATCGCAATAGAGCACACATGCCCCTTTAAGGCCCTGACATAAAGGTCGAAACCCCATGCAAATCAGTCCGGGGCCGCAAGGATCAAAGAAGTCACTTCCATCCAGTGCACCATTTTCTGCATAACACAGGTCATTGAGAACGGGCCGTGTATCCAATCCGCAGTCGCTAGGATCATCTGGCCAACAAAAACCGGAACCCGTTTGTGGCTGAATACACGAAAATTGCGCCGGGCAGGCAGTAGACTCATTGGATTCATTGCAAGGCTGGGAACAAAACTGGTTGCCATCTACTTCGAGACACAGGCCCGACTGACAATGAGTGCCAGAGGAACAAGGCATGCATAAATCTCCCATCTCCACACTTTGCCCACTCCCCAAACCTGGAGCACAGTATTTGAGCGTATCTCCGCCTTGTAAGGAAGCCGTTCCACAATAGAACCCATCAGCACATTGCGTGTCGATGGTGCACATCTTAACACAGCGACCATAGCTATTTCCGCCGGTTTGGGACTGCAAACAAGAATGGTTCGCGGGACATTGCGCAGAAGCTTCACAGGATTCGCCCGTCGCTCTGGCGTCTGTGGTAACCCGAGGCGGGTAAAGGGCACACGCGCCAGCCTTTTCATGCTCTGAAAGCTCATGTCCAGAAGACGCCCCAACTCCAGTAGGAAACATGACCGACTCTGCACAATTAACGTGTCCAAAAGCAATCAAATGCCCCGCTTCGTGCAAAGCAACTGTCTCAATATCGAAACAATTCACATCCCCTGCTGTACATCCTTTGCTCGAATCATCCGTACTTACCCTCCAAGAATAGTCGGAATCATTAAACATCATATCGCCATCGATGGCTTGAGCAGTAACATCAAAGAAATTCACCAGCGTATACGCAACCGTGCCAGAACTCAAAAGTGGATTGTCACCCGTGTTGTCCCAATAAACGACATTCTTATGACTAACCAACTCCAGACCATCCCACACATCTCCTTGGTCTAGGGTTGGGTGATCTGTCGCAGAAGCTACAAAGTGCGGTATATTTGGATTGACAGAATCGCAAGTCGTTGACTCCCAAGTCGAGAACGCACGCATCACCGCATTCTTAGCATCGGAGAGTTCCAAACCGCTACTTCCGGTATTTGTGGGAGCCCCTTGAAAAAAACTCAGTGCAATAGGATTGTCCAAGCGAGGTGGAGTAACCGACCACAAATAGCCCAACGGATAAAACGTAGATGTCTCTCCACATTCAATTGGCGTATTTGCATCAGCCGCCCAGCCCACCGAAGTACTCAACAAAAAAGTGGCCACAAAAAATACATTTAGTCGCTTGCTCATCGTGTTTCCCCTCTTGCATCAGAAGGAGAAACAATAGTCGGTGGTACATGACTCCTAAGCCGCTCGATTAAACTCTCCAACGGGACATTCTCCATTCGAACTCTCTTCACAGCCACTTTGTTACCATTCTTATCAACCGGATAAAGCCCATCTAGTACCCGAGAGACCACAAGCTTACCGCCCCCCATATCCCGCACTTGCAACCATCCGTAAGACAGCCCCCACGGTACAAAACTGTTCTTTCGTTTCTCCAAAAATGCCACGAAACGCTCTCCTGGCTCTAGGATGGGAGCTCCACTGACCAGTGTCCGCTGTCCATTCGAAAGTTGCCCTCCAGGAACGCGGGCAGTAATTATGTCACCCCGCTCGACACCCACAATCCCCTCGTAAATTTCGAGCGTAGCTTCTGTATAAACTCCGTATCGAGGACTCACCTTGACTTGGGTCCGGATGATACTCCCAAAGGCAACCACATCAGAATTCTTAACAAGTTGAGACTCTTCTATTGCCACAATCGTTGCGGCATTACTCCCAACCGGAAGCAACACCCACACCAAAATCAATAGGAAACACTTCAACATCTTGACTCCTTAAGGTCTTTTACCCATCGCTATATCATGGTCCATTTTTGCTTCAAAACGCTGAACTGCATACTCCAATTCGCTAAGAATTGGTTCAGAGAACCCACTACCAATCGACTGCAGAACTCTCTGGTAATACCTTAACTGCTGAGAAGTTCCACGACTAAATCTGCTCCAAACTTCGTCCCCATCACGCTCCCATACGTCCAAAATGGTGTTTAGGTTATGCGACTTATCTGCACAAGCCACCGCTTTAGCAGCAAGGGGCGCCCCTCTGAGTTGCTCAATCATTTTATCTTTTCGAGATTCCCAACTCTCTTCTTTGGAAAGTTCTGTACACCAATGCACAGTTTCACTAACAAGCGTACCAAATTCCTCTTCGATAACTCGCAGCGTGCAAGCAGTATCCTCAACAATATCATGCAGCAATCCGGCTATCTGAATCGACTCGCCATATCCGTAGGCCCTAAGCAAAAACCCTACAGCAACAGGATGAACGATATAGGGAATCCGTGACCCTTTCCTATATTGATTGTCATGCCATTTCGCTGAAAACTGCAAAGCTCTATCAAATCGAGTGGAATATAAAGGCGACATTGAAGTTAAATTCATTTGTGTTTCAAATCAGACCAATAAATAAGCTTATTTATTTGCAGAACCTACCATTTCATAACGCCATATCTTGCTTCAAG
>CAXGXL010000351.1:0-4793 GCA_964013555.1 uncultured bacterium | reverse complement strand
TAGATCCCAACGCCCTCAGAATGAATCGTAGACCAAACTACCTGAGTCTGATTCGACCGATTCGCGTCTAAGGTCAACCGCCAGCTCAAGATCTTGCGCTTCGTAGATATGCTTTCGGAAATTGGCAGTACAAGGGTGAAAATCGCCTTAAACACCTAATTATGCATTGATTTATCCGAGCATTGCTACCTAGGTATTCTTGGGTTAAATGCGTGCCCGAACCACTCAATAATCTCGTTGAGATATAAATATGTTAAGCTTTGAAAATACCCAGATTGCGTTTGAAAGCCTTTCCAACGCGCAATTACGTAGGGCCTATTGGCTCTACCGCTTGCTCGGTGTCAACTGGCTGGTTTGTTTGGCTCCGGTTCTCTTGAAGCTAGCACTCTGGGTCCGCCTACCAATTTTCTCCTTCATTCGGTCGACTATCTTCCAGCATTTTTGTGGTGGAGAGAGTATCGAATCCTCGCAAGCCACCATCGATGAACTGGCCGCCTATAGGATTGGCACCATCTTGGACTACTCCGCAGAAGGTAAAGACTCTGAGAGGGACTTTGAAAAAACCAAACACGAGATTCTCAATATAATCGACTACGCATCCTCCAATGCGCACATCCCATTTGCCGTCTTTAAAGTCACTGGTTTAGCCCGTTTTGAACTTCTTGAAAAAATCAATAGCGACCTTCCTCTCTCGTCAAGGGAAGCCGCGGAATGGAATCGAGTGCGAGCTCGAGTGGAATCCATCTGCCAAAAGGCTCATGCGCATGACGTCCCCGTTTTTATCGATGCTGAAGAAAGTTGGATTCAAGATGCAATTGACCAACTGGTCATCGAGATGATGGAGCAATTCAACCAAGCCAAAGCTGTCGTCTATAACACCGTTCAGCTCTATCGAAAGGATCGCTTAGAATTTCTCAAGCAGTGTTTTCAAACGGCTACCTCAAAGGGTTACTACATTGGAGTAAAGCTCGTTCGAGGAGCCTATATGGAAAAAGAGCGCGACCGCGCCCAACAACAGCGCTACCCAGATCCCATTCAGTCCTCCAAAGAAGATACAGATGGAGCCTTTGACGAAGCCATTAAATTCAGTCTGGAGAACCTTGAGTGCATCTCACTTTGTTGCGGGTCCCACAACGAAAATAGCTGCATTTACCTAACCCAATTGATGCTCAAACATGAAATAGCTAGAAACGATACCCGCGTGTACTTCTCTCAACTTCTAGGAATGAGCGACCACATTAGCTTTAATTTGGCCAGCGAAGGCTACAACGTAGCCAAATACGTCCCGTATGGCCCCGTCCAAGAGGTCATCCCCTATCTCATTCGTCGAGCTGAAGAAAATCGCTCCATCGCCGGCCAGACTAGTCGCGAGCTCCTTTTGATTCGTTCGGAGACTAAGCGCCGCCAATCATCCTAATTTCCTTGCAATCGCTCTAAAGTCCCCATAAGACTGAACGTTTATTCAGCATCAAAGAACTAGCTTAGGATGGAACGAAAAAACAATACATGGGTTCGTACCCGAGGGGCTGTTTCCAACCCTACCGGCCGATTTGAAACTCAACGAACCGTTTTTTTTGATGATGGCTGGGACAGCTCGGAGCCAAGCCCCCATCCCTTAGCCACCAAAATTCATCCTGAAACCATACGAAGCCTTATCTCTAAAAATCAATCTCCAGATGTTCCATTCGATCAATCCGTTAACCCTTACAAGGGCTGTGAGCACGGATGTGTTTACTGTTTTGCTCGTCCGACCCATGAATACCTTGGTTTTTCCGCAGGACTAGAATTCGAAACAGAAATTGTATCCAAACCCAACGCTCCGGATATCCTTCGAAAAGAGCTTAGCCGACGTCAATACAAACCCCAAGTCCTCGTCTTGGGTGCCAATACCGATCCATATCAACCCATTGAACGACAACTAGGAATATCCCGCGAAATTCTGCAGGTTCTCTCTGAATTCAATCAACCAGTCACTATTCTCACGAAATCCGCCGGTATCCTGCGAGACCTAGATATTCTGGAATCCATGGCCAAACGTAACTTGATTCACGTTTACTGCTCCATAACTACCCTTGATGCTCAACTGGCCCATAGAATGGAACCCCGAGCTGCAGCACCATCGAAGAGACTCCGCGTTCTCCAAGAACTCTCTAAGAGAAGCATATCAACAGGAGTCTTGGTATCTCCCATTATACCACGAATCAACGATTCAGAGTTAGAGACGATTCTAGAAGCCAGCGCTCGATCCGGAGCTTGTTGTGCTGGTTATATTCTTCTAAGACTCCCCTACCAAGTCAAAGAGATCTTCAGTGCCTGGCTATATGAGCATTTCCCAAAGCGAGCAACGCGAGTTCTCAATGCTATCCGGGAGACCAGAAACGGAGAGCTCTACCAAAATAGTTTTGGTGTCCGGATGAGTGGAACCGGCCCCTATGCAAAGTTACTTGAACACCGCTTCCATCTAGCACTGCAGCGTAATGACCTCGCAGGTTCTCCGAAATCCCTGAACTGTGAGCTTTTTGAAGTACCTCAAGCAAGAAAACATCAACAAGAGCATTCCGAACAATTGAAGTTGTTCTAGATTCCCTAAAATGAGTCCAGTTTAGGGACAGTCCCCAGCGTCATTGCTATAGCAACTAAGGTCACATCCTTCGAACTGGGTCTCACAGTCTCCGTAGCCATCACCAATCCAATCCTCTAAGCAGCAATCGCCATCACCAGAACAATCTTCAACATAACCTGGCTCACACAAATTCGCCATGCAGATACCATTTTCACAGTATTCGCCCTCACCACAGGTTTCCTCCACAGGAAAGTAGACACATTTATTTAGCTCACCACAGACGCCTGTCACTCCATCATCCAAACCTTGTTCTTGTTCACAAAATTCGGGAGCACACACACCAGGAACTGCGTAACTAATTGCTTTACCGGCTTCACAAACACCAGAGGGAGGACCATCACAGGCCACCCCGGCACACGGATTATCGGCATTGAGGCAAATGCCATAGGTACAAATATCCTGGCCACAATCAGAGAGGTATGACGGTTCGTAATAACAACTACCATTATTACAAGACCCGTCTTCCGAGAAATAGACCACGGCATTCCCGTCACAGCTAGGTTCTGGGGGATCTTCACATTCTATATTACGGCACGGATTGTCCCCGGCATTTGGGTCAATGCAAAATTCATTCGCATCACTGCACTCGTACACCGCATCTTCGCAGGTACTCGGACAACAGTCACCTCCATCCCAGTTGCAGCCCTCAATATTATTTTCCACATCGCACTTCCCATCAGCAACCTCGTGAAGGTTTCCATTAAGGTCCATGCAAGATGACAAGATAGGATTCAAAACACAAAAGCCCAATTCGCAAATTGAAATGGAATCACAATTGGTTAGAATCGGAAAATAAGAGCATTCTCCATTTCCATCTCCGACATCCACGCACACACCATTGGGTAAGTACTCTAGAGAAGAATTCCCTAAGCACAAAGTCTCAGGCGGTTCGACACAGGACATCTCTAAACATTCGTGGTCCGAATCAAGACAGTTCCCGTTGTAACACGTTTTCTCGCCGCAATCCTCTCGGCTACTCTCTTCAACGAGGCAAACACCTTCGGAGCAAGCACCTGTGTAAGTGTAATTGATTACCTCATTGGTGTTGTCTTGAGCACAGTCTGGTTCCGGGTCTCCGAAACAACTGATATTCCCACACGGGTCTAAACATTCGTATCCCATCAGTCCACATACGTAGTTTGCATTCTGACATGTACCTTCACAACAGTCGCCTCCATCCCAACCACACTCGATGATATTGTTTTTTGCGTCGCACATTCCATTGCCAACCCAGCTGTCATCGCCTCCATAAAATTCGCACCAGGAAGGGGGAAGACATTCACCATTTTCGCAGTGTTCATTACTCGAACAGGTCTCCTCCACACGTTCATAGTGACACAAGCTCTCAGGGTTCGTTCCATCACAAATTCCGGGTTTAACATAACGGGTGGCTAGTAAACCGTCACACGTATTTTCAGGAGGTTCCTCACATAAAACACCAGCGCAGGGGTCATTCGCCTTCAAACACACACCATAGCTACAAATATCCTCTCCACAATCCACTTGGTGGGCTTGCTCATAATGACAGGAACCCTCGACACAAAATCCATCTTCTAAGAAAAACGAAATAGAGTTCCCTTCACACACGGGTTGAGGTGGATCTTCACACTCCAGAGAAAAGCAAGGATTTTCGGGAGCACTTGGATCTTTGCAATCAAATCCACCAACAATAGCATCACTTCCCCCGCAAAAACACTCCGCGCAATTTGCTTCGTCCCCTCCTTCGAAGGAATCGCATGAGAGGCTAGATTGAACCCACGGCGCATCACAATCCACGTTTCCTGATTCAACATCAAGACTTTGGCAACCACACAGATACTCACCATCCTGACATGTACTGGGACAACAATCTCCGCCGTCCCACCGGCACGCTTCTAAGTTATTCTCCTGGTCGCACCTCCCGTCAGCAATTTGTTCCAATAAACCGCCTAGAGAAGGACATGATTCTAGCTCTGGGTCCAAAACGCATGTAGCATCTTGACAAATAGAAATTGAATCGCAGGGGATTGCAATTAGCGAATAGCTGCAATCCGCTTCTTCATTGTCATCGATCACGCATTCTCCTAATTCAGAATAACTGAGTACGACGTCTCCATCACAAAAAGAATCCGGTGGTGAGTCGCATAACAATGAGAAACAATCGTGATTTTCATCAATGCATTCTCCATCA
>CAXGXL010000350.1:0-4804 GCA_964013555.1 uncultured bacterium | reverse complement strand
AAGAAGAAATCGAAGCGCTTCGGGATCCCAATAATATTCTAAAGGCTTACGACCGCCCGCAATACAATGCCCGTTCAGTAAACAAAGGCGGGACCTTACGACTTATTCTAGGACAAGATCCTCCTAGCTTAAACCCCTATGGCTCGAATGCGGCGGACGTATCCTCGCTGGTTAAATTCATGTCCGGTACTTTGGGGGAACGCCATCTGGACAACCCCTCCTTATTTGCGCCCAACCTCGCCCTTAAGATCGTAACCCTCGATGACGGGATGAGCTACACAATTCACCTTAGAAAAGGTGTCTATTGGCATACGCCCGTCGTAGACTGGGATAGTGGACGATATGACTGGTTAAAAGGGAAGCACGAAGTAACAAGCGATGATTTCAAATTTGTTTTTGAGCTGCTTGAAAACCCACAAGTAGCTGGTCGCATTGCCGCTCTCCGCAATTACTTTGAGGCAGTCGAACGAGTCGATGTTATCGATAAATACACCTTTAAAGTAGTTTATAATGAAAAACTCTATTCAAACCTTCCTCTCCTACTTGACGATGTCGTCCCAATGCCTCGCTGGCTCTATATGTACGACGAGGATGGCAACAAATACGACGAAGCCAATTGGGGTCTTAAATTCAACGAGCACTGGTACAACCAAAAGATGCTCGGCATGGGTCCCTATCAATTCGTGAGTTGGGATCCGGGCGTCAAACTCGAATTAGAACGCAATAAAACCTATTGGGGTGAACGTCCAAGTTTTGACAAAATACGGATGTTTATCGTTAAAGATCAAAACGCGTGGCCGAGAAAAGTTAAGACCGGTGAAGTCGACCTTACCAAACTCCAGCCAGCCCAATACCGCACCGAAATTGCCGAAGCCAAAGGCGCTCCATTGGGTAATGAGAAAATCAACTACAAGGCGCAGCCTACGCTCGGATATTTTTACCTCGGCTGGAATGCTGACAAACCGTATTTTAGAGAAAAAGCAGCTCGGCAAGCTATGACCTTGGCGTTCAACCGCAAAGATATCATTGAGAATGTCTTTGCCGGCCTAGGCAAATTAACCACGGGACCTTTTGCCCAGCAAAGTCCATGCTACGATGAATCCATTGAACCGTGGGCCTTCGATCTCAAAAAAGCTGGCGAAAAACTCGATGAAGCCGGGTGGAAAGACACCGATGGAGATGGAATTCGCGACAAAGTCGTCGATGGTCAAAAGATTCCTTTCGAATTCTCAATGCTCATTTACGGTAGTTCCAGCGAATATCAAACGCTCGCCAATATCTACCGTGAAGATCTGCTACAAATCGGTGTAAAGCTCAATCCACGGGCCGTGGAATGGTCTACGATGCTCAAAAAGATGAACGATCGTGAGTTCGACGTCTATACCGGAGCTTGGGTGCTTGGCTGGGAAGTTGATTTGGTTCAATTATGGCACTCCAAAGAAGCCGACAAAACCAAATCGAGTAATCGAATTGGCTTTCGGAACAAAGATGCAGACCGCATTGCGGACACACTCCGCCGAACTTTTGATGAAGGCGAACGTTTGAAACTCTGCCGTGAATTTCATGCCCTGGTCCATGAGGAACAACCCTACACCTTTATCTATCAACGAAGTCGCCCCGTCGTGTATTGGGACTACATGAATGATCCCGACTTCTCTATTGTGTGGCCATACCGCAATTTAAATTACTTCTCCTTTAATGAAGAACGACCTTAACCCGTTAGTTTGACGCGATATGCTTCAGTACACACTTAAACGTCTTCTTTTGATTCCTCCGACGTTCTTTTTGGTTTCGTTGGCAATCTTTGTGGTTTTGAACGTGGCTCCAGGGCGGCCCGGTGCCTCCGACGCCACCCAGTCCGGTGAGTCGAGTCAATCTGCAAATCAGCGAGAGAGCTATCGAATCTTCAAAGAACAATTTAATCTTGATAAACCCATTCTTTGGAACACGCGGTTCAATCTAGAACGCCATGATATCGAGTCTATTATTCGAACGGCCCACAAGCTTGGCGAAGAGCCTATCAAAGCATCGGAGCGCATCGAGGCACAGGAGAAGCTCGATGACTACGGCAACTATATGGTTAGGCACTTGATAGACATCTTGGCAAACAATCAAGATGCCAATCTGGAGCGCCTAGCGGCAATGTATCTGACCCGAGCCGCAAAAAGAAAATTCTTGAGAGATGACCAGGGTAGAGATCAAGAAGCTCGGAAAATCAATCGAGAAATTGGCCGCCAAAATGAAGAGTTTGCGGATTGGAAGTGGAATCGAGATGCTTCCGACAAAACCATCGCCGCAGTCAAAGCCAAGTGGGCGGCGTGGTGGCTCCAAAACAGTTCCTCCTTTGAATACACCATGTCTGAAAAACTCTACCGAGTTGTCTTCGACACTCGATTCGCAAAATACTGGGAGAATCTGCTATTACTCGACTTTGGGATATCCACAGCCGATCGACGTGAAGTTCTCCCGACCATATTCTCGAAATTGCGCTACAGCTTGAGTTTAACCTTTGTAAGTATCATCCTCGCCTATTTGATAGCTGTACCGATTGGAATTTTTAGTGCGGTTCGGCAGGGGTCCAAGACGGACACGGTCATCACAATCAACTTATTTATTATGTACAGCCTCCCTACGTTTTTTACAGGAACAGTCCTACTCCGATTGCTCTCAGAAGGAGACCCTGTTGCATGGTTTCCTACCGGGGGATTTGAAGGCAATGACGACGTGATGCGCACGACCATTGAACACTTCGGAGACGTTGTGTGGCACCTTGTACTACCTATAGTTACGTACACCTCAGTTAGTTTAGCTGCGCTCTCCCGATATGCACGGGCTGGGGTTATCGATGTCATCCGAGCCGATTATATTCGGACCGCTCGAGCTAAAGGCCTGCACGAATTCGTCGTTATCATGAAACACGCAGTACGAAATGGAATGATTCCGATATTAACCTTACTCGGTAGCCTCTTGCCAGTTCTCGTTTCGGGCTCTGTGGTAATCGAGGTGGTTTTCGGGATTCCTGGAATGGGTCTCTATCTTTTCGATGCCATCAATCTTCGCGACTATAACGCTGTAATGGGAGTTCTCATTATTGCAAGCCTCTTGACCCTTTTGGGTATCTTGATTTCTGACCTTAGCTATGCCGCGGTTGATCCGCGGATCAGTTTTGACTAACCATGCAAGAAAACCTCCCCAAAGAAGACCCCACCTATTGGGAAATCGTCTGGACCCAATTCAAGAAGCGGGCTGTACCCTTCGGCGCCATGTGGGCAATTATTGTCCTCTTCCTTGTCGCCGTTTACTCCCCCGTTTTCATCAGCAATAAACCATTTATTTGGCAAGTAGATGGTGGCCCCATTCAAAGCCCTTGGTTTGCAAGTCTATTCGATCGAAACTTTTTTGAAAGTACCTTAGACATTGCATTTAATTCCCTTCTCTTTCCGGGAACCCTCCTTTTGTTGCCCATCTTGGTTGCTTGGATTCGCACTCGAAACGTCCTTCGAAAAACTCGACAAGCGGTTCGTAAGAGAACCACCATCGCCTGCCTAACGATGTGGCTTGCCAGCTTCTTATTTATTGTGGCCACCGCTGGTGGTAGCCCAAAAGTGGTGTATCCAAAATTAGAGAAGCAGCTACTCGCCCAAGGTAAAACGGTACGCTCCATTTACCCGCCTATTCCGTTTTCGTACCGAGATATTAATCTTAAAGCCGCTCGCAAAGGAATAAGCACGACCCATCTTCTTGGCACCGACAGTGCTGGTCGAGACGTCTTTAGTCGATTGATATATGGTACTCGCATCTCGTTGACCATTGGTCTCTTTGCAGTGGGTATATACATCTTTATAGGCATCTTCTTTGGAGCCCTAGCGGGTTTTTACGGCGGATGGATAGATATTGCCATTCAACGTCTCATCGAAGTTGTAATCTCGATTCCCTCCCTTTTTCTGATACTCACGGTAGCCGCGTTTATTGAAAACCGTTCTATTTTTCATATCATGATTATCATTGCTGCCGTTAGGTGGACCGGCCCCGCTCGGCTTGTCCGCGGTGAATTTTTGCGCCTCAAAAATCTCGACTTTGTTGCCGCCGCCCGGGCATCTGGATTTCGCGAATCCACGATTATATTCAAGCATGTCTTGCCCAACGCCATAGGGCCGGTTTTGGTTTCCGCTACATTTGGTGTAGCAGCAGCTATCCTAACCGAATCGACCATGAGCTTTTTAGGCCTCGGCGACATCACCGTTCCTAGCTGGGGGCAGATATTGAGTACGGGAAGGACCACAGGCAGCTGGGTCATGATTTTGGCCCCGGGATTCGCAATTTTCGTAACCGTTAGTTTACTCAACCTTTTGGGTGAAGGGGTTCGAGATGCCCTCGATCCTAAATTGAGAAAATAGATTATGGCTTTATTGGAAATCAACAACCTCAAAACCCACTTTTTTACTGACGAGGGAATCTTACCGTCAGTAGATGGTGTTTCATTTCACATAGAAAAAGGGGAGACTCTGGGTATTGTAGGGGAAAGCGGCTGTGGAAAATCGGTTACAGCAATGAGTATCTTGCGATTAATTCCCCAACCCCCGGGTAAAATCGTCGGTGGCGACATTCGATTTGACGGACGTGACCTCGTAAATATCTCGGATGCTGATTTGCGGCAAATTCGTGGCAACGACATCGCTATGATCTTTCAAGAGCCTATGACGAGTTTGAATCCCGTCTATACAGTCGGAAATCAGATCATCGAAGCCATTGTCCTACATCAAGATAAAGACCCGGACGAAGCTCGTGAAATAGCAATTCAAAT
>CAXGXL010000349.1:0-4810 GCA_964013555.1 uncultured bacterium | reverse complement strand
TCGAAGCAAGTGCCACAATAAAATGACCCGGTGATGTTTCGACCTTAAGGGGTTTGTGAGTACAGGGGGGATGTACTATTCTCGCAACACGTTGTGCTAGTAGATTGTTCTAGGAGAAGGTTCTTGTCTACCGAAGAGATACAACTTGTTCCTGTGAGGCTTCCGAAAGGGGATGTTAAAGGGCCTTTCGTTTTGGGAAAAGAGACCGTAGTCGCAGTGGGACGAGATCCCAGGAACGATTTGGTGGTTGCAGATCCCGAAGTCTCGAAGCGCCATGCGGAAATTCGATATCGCGATGGGGCCTTTATGGTGATCGATCTGAATAGTTCTAACGGTACTTTCGTAAATGGTCGACGCCGAGGAGCCTGTCCAATCAAGCCCGGAGATTTACTCGAGATTGGGCAGTCCGCATTTGAATTGGCTTCTAGAATGGTTGAGGCCGAAAGAAGGCAAGTTGCCATTGTAAACAATTCTACAACTCAGGTCTTAATGGCATCCCCCCTTGAAGAGTTGATGTTGACCGGTGCGGTAGGGGCTCAGGTAGAGCAACGACTCTTCGAAAGACTTCAAACTGCTTTCGATGCGTTACGAAGCCTAATTCAGATCACCGATTTGAGTAAGCTCTCGATGAAAATTCTAGATGCGACGTTTGAGCTTTTGAGCACGGATTTTGGTGCTGTATTTCTATACACCCACGGGGGAACGGAATTGGAGGAATGGGCGACTCGGGTTCGCCCTGGGTTGGAAGAGGTCCAGGTCAGTTTAAGCAGCACAATATTGGAACAGGCCATCAGTGAAAAAGCAGGGGTGCTTGCTTCGGATGCAATGACAGATGAACGATTTTCGGAAGCTAAGTCCATTGTTATGTCTGGTGTTCGTTCGGTGATGTGTGTGCCCTTGTTCTGCCAAGACACCTGTTATGGTGCACTATATATTAGCCATTTCGCTAAAGTGGGTGCCTTTAGCAGTGCGGATCTCGACCTTTTTACGGCGATTGGTGCGGGAGCCGGTGTCGCTGTCAGCAATGCCTTTTTGGCGCGAGATTTAGCTGAAGAGGCGCGTACCCGGCAATCTTTAGGACGATTTTTATCCCCGGTTCTGGTTGAGCAAGTGATGAGTGAGAGGGTGAACTTAGAACTGGGCGGACAAGAGCAAGAGGTTACCATTTTGTTCGCCGATATTCGTGGATTTACAGCACTGACAGAACGCAGTCGAGCCCAAGACGTCGTGACGCTCTTGAATGATTATTTCGAACCTATGGTCGATGTCATTTTTAAGCACAGTGGTATTCTAGATAAGTTCATCGGAGATGCAATCATGGCTTTGTGGGGCCCGCCGGAGAGTCAGCATCACGACGCAGGCAGGGCTCTTTCTGCAGCACTTGAAATGCAGGCCCGATTGGCAGAGCACAATGATTCGCGCCAGTCGGAAGGCAAGGAGCCAATTCAAATTGGTATTGGCTTGGCTAGTGGAGTCTGTGTCGCAGGTAACATTGGAGCGAGCAGGAGAATGGAATATACCGTGATTGGCGACGCAGTGAATTTAGCGAGTCGTCTTAGTTCGGTTGCTGGAGCAGGGGAGGTGGTTTGTGACAAGCAAACGTTCTTGAGGGCGGGTAGTCCAGATAGTTTGTCTCCACGTCCACCGGAGATGGTTAAAGGCAAGATCGCTGCGGTGGATACTTTCGTTGCGAAGTATTTGAAGTCGTCATAGGGCGGCGGCGCTAGCTTCTTGGCGAGACAGTTCGACTCCCGTTGCAACGATTCGAACTTCGTGTGCACCACCGTCTTGAGTTTTCGTTGCGAAGGTTGCCCCATCTGATTCTAAGTGGGTAACTGCAGCTTTTTCAAGCTTCTTGATTTCAACAAGTCCTTCAAGTCTCGCCGTTGAGCCTGCTGAATTTATGGGGACAAAAAAACCGTAATCCTTGAAGGTGATTCGACAGCCTTGTCCTTTACTGGTTTCAGACGACGCCATTTCCATCCAGCAGCCTTTTTTGCTACATGCCTTTCTGACAAACCCAGTCACGATAACTTGCTCTCCGGCAAAGCTACTTGGATTTTGGAGCACTTCTTTTAAGGTAATTGCCTTTCCTTTGCCGACTGGCGCTCCGTAGGTCTTGGCTATTTGACTTGCTGTTTGAGCGGGTCTTAGCTCAGGAAGCGTTTCTTCAGAGGAGGGAGTTACTAGGTAGTTTGCAATTACGAAGATAACGATAGGAAGTAGAATAAACACAAATCTCATACGTAACTTCCTCAATAGCTCTTTAGCTAAGAGATGATTTTATAAAATCTCGGTTAAGTTCTGCGATAACTCGAATTGGGATTTCTTTGGGACAGGCAGCGGAGCATTCGTATGCGTTGGTACAGTTACCGAACTTTTCGGAATCCATTTGCTTGACCATCTTAGCTGCGCGGTCGAGCCGCTCGGGCTGGCCTTGAGGCAAATGGGCGAGTTGAGAAACCTTGGCACCTGTAAATAGCATTGCCGCAGCATTGGGGCAGGCGGCCACGCAGGCACCGCAACCGATACAGGCAGCCGCGTCCATGGCCAGATCTGCCTTTTCTTTAGAAATGGGAGTGGCATTTGCGTCCGGGCTTCCCCCCGTATTGACTGAAACGTAACCACCAGATTGAATGATGCGATCGAAAGACGATCTGTCGACAATCAGGTCTTTGACAACCGGGAAGGCCTTAGCGCGAAATGGTTCGATATAAATATTGTCACCGTCTTTGAATTTACGCATATGCAGCTGGCAAGTAGTGGTACCTTTTTCGGGGCCGTGGGGCATCCCGTTGATAACCAAGGAGCACATGCCACAGATGCCTTCTCTGCAGTCGTGGTCAAAAGCGATGGGTTCTTCACCTTGGTTAATGAGGCCCTCATTGACAACGTCTAGCATTTCAAGAAACGACATATGTTCGCTAATGTCTTTAGCTTCATATTGTATCATCTTACCTGGAATAGTCGGGCTTTTTTGCCGCCATATATGAAGAGTGAGGTTCATTACTTATAGCTCCTCTGTGTAAGCTTCACGTATTCAAACTCCATGGGTTCCTTATGGAGCGCGGGTGTTTGATTGTCACCTTTGAATTCCCAGACAGCTGCGTGACAATAGTCTTCATCGTTTCGAAGTGCTTCGCCCTCTTCTGTCTGACTTTCAAGTCGAAAGTGTCCCCCACACGATTCTTCTCTTTCGAGCGCATCTCGGCACATGAGCTCACCAAACTCGAGAAAGTCAGCGACACGGCCAGCATTCTCAAGAGCCATGTTGAGATCTGAGGAATCCCCAGGAACATTGACGTTTTTCCAAAATTCTTCCCGAAGCTTTGGTATTTTTTCTAGTGCAGTTTTTAGACCCTCTGTGGTTCGAGCCATACCGCAATACTCCCACATGATTTTTCCTAGTTCTCGGTGAAACGAATCGGCACTACGGTTGCCTTTGATACTCAAGAGCTTGTCAATCTTCTCACTTACTGCCTTTTCGGCTTCTTCGAAGGACGGGTGATCCGTATTGACGTCGCCTTGATGCTCTGTCGCAATATAGTTACCAATTGTGTATGGCAGTACAAAATAGCCATCCGCGAGCCCTTGCATTAATGCACTAGCTCCTAGTCTATTGGCTCCGTGGTCAGAGAAATTGGCTTCTCCGGCGACGTGTAGCCCTGGTATGTTACTCATGAGATTGTAGTCCACCCAAAGTCCCCCCATGGTGTAATGCACGGCAGGAAAGATTCTCATCGGAACTTGATAGGGATCTTCGTCAGTGATTCGCTCGTACATATCAAAAAGGTTCCCGTAACGGGCCTTAATGGTATCTTTACCCACTCGCTTAATTGCGTCACCAAAATCGAGATAAACGCCGAGGCCCATAGGCCCGACCCCGCGTCCTTCGTCACACACGAGTTTGGCCGCTCGACTTGCTACATCGCGGGGAACGAGGTTACCGAAGCTAGGATAGCGTCGTTCCAAGTAGTAATCGCGTTCATTTTCAGGGATGTCGTTGGGGGCTCGAGTATCGCCTTTTTTCTGTGGGACCCAAACACGTCCATCATTGCGGAGGGATTCGCTCATCAGAGTCAATTTAGACTGATAGTCCCCACTGACCGGAATACACGTGGGGTGAATTTGCGTAAAGCATGGGTTCGCAAAGCCAGCACCCCGGCGGTAAGCCCGGTAGGCGGCCATCACATTGCAGCCTTTGGCGTTGGTTGAAAGGTAAAAGGTGTTACCGTAGCCACCGGTCGCAAGAACGACCGCGTCACCTGCATGTCGCTCAATCTTTCCTGTGACCATGTCTCTAGTGATGATACCTCGGGCATGTCCATCGATGAGTACCAAATCTAGCATTTCAGTTCGGTTGTGCATTTTTACTTTGCCAGCTTCGATTTGTCGGCTAAGCGCGCCGTAAGCTCCGAGCAGAAGTTGCTGACCTGTTTGACCACGAGCGTAAAAGGTTCGAGATACTTGGGCTCCTCCGAAAGACCGGTTGGCCAATAGACCTCCGTATTCGCGGGCAAAAGGCACGCCCTGTGCAGCACACTGATCTATAATATCAACACTGACCTGAGCGAGCCGATACACATTGGCTTCTCGTGACCGATAGTCTCCACCTTTAACGGTATCGTAAAAGAGTCGGTAGATGCTATCACCGTCATTTTGATAGTTCTTTGCGGCATTGATACCGCCTTGCGCCGCAATACTGTGAGCTCTTCGGGGACTGTCTTGATAGCAGAAGCACTCAACATCGTAACCGAGCTCAGCCATGGTGGCCGCGGCGGCACCGCCGGCAAGGCCCGAGCCCACAACA
>CAXGXL010000348.1:0-4811 GCA_964013555.1 uncultured bacterium | reverse complement strand
GGGGAAGAAAACCAGGAGCCGTAGTGCGCAAATGTTGCTTTACTGTCCAAAAGTAGGCCGGGCAATACCATTTGCGGATGAAGCATTAGCGTCAGGGCAGGGCCGCGTTGAGGAAGCTGAAGCTCGTGCGCCGCGGTGTTTTTGGGGCGATTCCAGAGGTGACGTGGAGAGGTGTCTGAGTCGCTACGTACTAGTGGCCGAAGCCTTGTGTGGTAATCGGCCGCGAGGCTGGCGGATGCCACGGAGTCTCGCCAAAATAATTGGGTTCGAGAAGGGAGGTAGGAGCTTATTTGTTCTTCTAGGGTGACGCTGAATTCGCTCATTATCAGGTCGTCCGAAACCCACTGCACTTGGGTCGCCCAATCAATATTGTGGCGAATAGATACGTTTTGCTCCCATTCTAGTTGGCCGCGATAAATAAGGTCTTTATGAACATCAAATTCCTTAAGTGCTTGCAAACGTTCTTGGTCAGTCATTGAAGCATATTCCCCCCAAGTAAGGGGGTAGGGATCTCCATTGAGATCATATTTCACAGGAGTTTGAGGCGAATCTAGATAGGTATCTAGTTGTGCGTTTTGGGTCGCGAGGTCAGATTCCGCTCCACGCCGAGCAGCGTAGGTTTTTCGGTCATAGGTGAGCTGTATTTTCAATTGGCCGTTAATCCAGTTCGTGGGGGCGTAGCGGATTCGCGTACCGAGCCGCGAGGCACCCCAGCTGGAGAGGGGAGTTAGTTTGTGTGTGCCCCAATCGAATCGCATGCCAGGGCTGAGTGTGACATCATAGGACTCTCCGAGGGGAATAAAAAACGGAAGGTCGATGGTCGGATACGGAAAACCAAGAAACTTGACCGAGGGAGTTAGAAAACCCATGGCGCGCTTTTTCAAGGGGATGGAGATGGGAGGAAGCGGTGGCGTTACGGGAACGAGGCCGAGGCCTAATGCATTGACTTTAAAGCTGGGCCACCACAGCGTAACTCGCTCGTTGGTGTGAACCTCAATGGAAGAGGAATCTATCCGCCAGGAGGGAGGACCTTCTTCACAATCACAAAGAGTAAAATCGCCTCCGTTGATAAGGAAGTGTTTCAAGTGGCGTCGCTCCACATTTCCGTGGAGCACGGCGCGGTTGGGGCCATCGGGATCACTTAGGGCATCTCCCGCTTTCATTTGGATTTCGGCTTCGGCTATCTTGCCAATGATTTTATCCGGTCCAAGGGTCAAACTATTGCATTGAAGTAAGCTCGAGCCCTCAATGAGGGCAACGTTGCCTCGCGCTTGCGCCCCGTTGAACGAGAATCCTTCGCGGAGCGAGACAAGGACTTGATCAGCGTAGAGGTAAAGTCCTTCGCAGCTCAGGCGAACGTTTCCGTTTAGAATGCACTCTTGACGGTTGCAATCCATGGAGTCTGATTCGAGGTTAACGGCGGCGCATTGCTTTGCTTTTTCAAAATTAGGGACTTTGAACGAGCCAGCAGTTGCGGAGATTGGGAAACACAGTCCGACGAAAGCGCATGCGAGTACCTGCCACTGACATATTTTGTAGGGGATAGCCATTGCTGAAATCCTACTGGGTAGAGATGCGCCATAACGGCTCTTGGCAGTCTTTACAACCAACTTGGTGGGACAAAAGAAGTATTATCGAGCAAAATCCAGTGCAAGCATCGTGTCATTTTGGACTTGATTAAATTTTGCGGCCCGACGCAGTTGAATTTCTATATGGGTACTCGGAGACGGTCCTTCGATTACTCTGGGGGTAATTCGGTATACGGGGCTGTCAAAGTACTTCACAGGCAAAACACGCTTATTATTTTTTAAGGGGATCTTGGTGTTCTCAAGGATAAGAACTACCGTCAAAGGTCGTGACGTATCGATTCGGTATTTAACGGGTTCGGTTGTTCTGACGAAAACCCGTGACGCCTCTTTGAATTGCTGAAAGCCAATAGATTCCATTGCTCGTTTTTCGTTTGCCAAATCGTTTGCTTGGGCAGGCTTGAGACCGAGGGTGCTAAAGGCAAACACGAAAAGAGACAACCACATGATAAGAAGCTTTTGCATAGGGGATACGGTAGCACGAATTAAGTGAATGAGACAATTTTCCTTTTATTTGTTGGTTGTTTCATAGAGCTCAATTATCTGGTTTGGAGAGCCGTCGGCTCGAGAGCTTCCGTTTTCGAGCAAGAGTACTCGGTCACACAAAGCGCGAACGCTCTGCATGTTATGTGAAACGTAGATTATTGTTTTACCCGCCCGTTTTAACTCTAAAATTTTGTTAGTGCACTTGGCTTGAAAGTCGGTATCGCCAACTGCAAGAACCTCGTCAAAAAGCAAAATATCGGCCTCTGTATTGATGGCTAAAGCAAAGCCCAAGCGAGCCAGCATTCCGGAGGAGTAGGTGCGGGTCGGGCTGTGAATAAAGCGGCCGATATCAGCAAATTTAATGATCTCATCGAGTTTTTGAGCAATTTCTTTTCGGGTCAGGCCGTAAATAGCGCCATTTAGAAAAATGTTCTCTAGGCCGGTGAGTTCTGGGTGAAAGCCCGCTTTGAGTTCAATAATCGCAGCTACTTTTCCATTGGTGGTTATGTTGCCGGTAGTAGGCTGCATGACGCGCGTAATTAGTCGAAAGAGCGTGCTTTTACCTGACCCATTTCGACCAATGATTCCAATGGTTTGGCCTTTGGGTACGTCGAAAGATAGCTCATTAAGTGCCTGGAATTCGTCAAAATGATTTCGGCGGGTTAAGAGTCGAAATACGGATTCCTTGAGTGTTTTTGTTGGAACGCTGGGGACCCTAAATTTTTTGCCAAGATTGTCAATGATGATGGCTTTCATCAAAGAACCTCCGCAAAGCGAGGGTCATAGCGACGAAACACGGCAAATCCAAAAGCTAAAACAAGAAGCGAGATTAGGGCTGAATAACTTAAGGTGGGCCAATCGAGTCCTTGGCCCTCGAGCAGGATTCTTCGGTAATTCATGATTAAGCAAGCCATGGGATTCATCAGGTAGAAATCCTGGAATCGCTCTGGAACCATGGCTACGGGATAAAGTACAGGGCTTAGGTAGAAAACCGAGGTTAACGCGAAGTTTGTTAAAAATCCGATATCGCTCCAGAAAGTATTGAGGGCAGAGAGAAGCACTCCTATGCCGCAAATCAACATGAGCTGGATGAACACAACAATGGGAAGAAAAAGGACATTGGGAGTGACGGGGATGCCGGAAGCTAGAATGAAGATAAAGAGAAGAACAAACGAAAGAAGAAAGTGCACGAGTCGCCCGCTGATCTGGGCTAGCGGAAGCACTTCCCTGCGAAAATAAACTTTTTTTACGAGGGGAGCATTGGCAGTGATGGCGGTAAGTGGATGGGTTATTCCTGTGGAGAAAAAAGCCCAGGGGAGAATGCCACAGAGCACAAAAACGGGGTAATTCTCTTTGGGGATTCGCAAGAGATACGAAAAAACTACCGTATAGATAGACATTTGGACGAGGGGCTCGGCTACCGCCCAGACAACTCCGAGGATACTGCGTTTATACCGGATTTTAAGGTCGCGAGCCGTCAAATTGAAGAATATCTCGCGAGCTTGAAACAATTCGGTTAGAGATGCGCGCATCGAGTTTGTTCGTTTCCTTTGAGATTAGTGCGTGTTTGACTTTATTGTTATCAGGAACGGTTCCTTGCTACAAAAGCTTTGCAAGGTCGGGATCCGGGGTCGCTAAGGAAGATGCCTTCTTGTGGGGCGAAAGAACTGCCTCGGAGGGATATTGGAGTCTGCCCAAGAAACGAAGTTTAAAGGGGAAGCCGTCGTTCCTATGCGAATATTACATGTAATCAATGGTCTCAACGTGGGCGGAGCAGAGGTTATGCTCGCCGAATTGTTAGAGCAATTTAAGGTTCAAGATGACATTGATTGCGCCGTAGTCTCGCTCAAGGATATTGGGGAAATAGGAGAGCGACTTCAAGAAAATGGTATCGAGGTGCAGGCTCTCGACATGATTTCAGGCGTCCCTGATATACGAGGCTATTTCAAACTGAGGCGGATTGCTTCGAATTTTAAGCCAGACCTGATTCAAACATGGCTTCAGCACGCGGACTTATTGGGTGGGTTGGTCGGAAAGTCCCTTGGGGTGCCCGTCGTTTGGGGAATTCACTTCAGTTTGGCTTCTTTGGGAAATACCAAATGGCTGCACCGGGTCATTGCTCACCTCTGTATGCTTTGGGCTGAAGATTTATCGGCAGCGGTCATTTCGTGTGCGCATTCATCCAGTGCCGACCACATTAAGGCGGGATACCCCAAGGCGTTGATTCAAACGATACCGAATGGAGTGTCCACACAGCGGTTTAGGCCCAATAACGGGGCCAGGGTTGCTCTAAGGCAGGCACTGGATATCAGCGATTCATGTACGGTGATCGGGATGGTGGCTCGGTACCACCCTCTGAAAAATCATCGGCTTTTCTTGAAGGCGGCCGCTAGGCTACGGGAGGCCCTGCCGGAAGTTCGTTTCATTTTGTGTGGAAGTGGCGTGGATCAAGAAAATCGTGAGCTCGTGGGTCTCATTGAACGTTGGGGTTTGGCCGACCACATTGAGTTACTCGGAGTCGAGTGGCAGATGCCACAAGTTTATGCCGGCTTGGATATATTGACTTTGTGCTCTGACTCCGAAGCGATGCCCATAGTATTGGCAGAGGCGATGAGTTGTGGCGTCCCATGCGTCGCGACGGATGTCGGTGACTGCAAGGCGCTTATGGGGGGACTTGGAGCAATCGTTCCTTCTCGGCCGCGCGCATTGGTCGAGGGGTGGGTTTCGGTTCTTGAGGAG
>CAXGXL010000347.1:0-4815 GCA_964013555.1 uncultured bacterium | reverse complement strand
TGGCGAGCTACCTTTTCAAGGTCCGACCCCCGCCACCCTCTTGCTCAATATTACCAACGGAAACTACAAAGCGCCCAATGAGATCAACCCAGCAATTCATGAAGACATCGCCTGGTTGATTTTGAACTGTTTGGAGATCGATCCGAGGAAGCGGATTCAAACGATGATTGAAGTACGCGACCAAATAGACTCTATTTTGGGGCGCATTGGTTTCGAAAATGGGGGGCGCCAGCATCTTAACCGGGCGCTTTGTGATACGTTGCGTTACAATACCGAGCTGGAAGTGGAGTTACCCGAAAAATATATTGGCTTAGCAAAAGATGCTCTTTCTGCCGGCGACTTGGCTCAGGCTCTCAATGATTTCGACCGCGTCTTGTCTATCGAGCCCAATAACAAAGAGGTTCACGCATTTCTTCGAGCGCTGCATAGGAAACGTTGGGTGCGAAGGTCGCTGGTGGGAATCTCGGTGGCAGCCGCTTTTTGTGCACTTTTATTTGTCGGTTACCAATGGTGGATACCCTATGGATACGCCCCTTCGGCGGAGAGCGCACCTAGGGAGCCGGTCAATGAGCTGGCTCTGGTGCCCCCATCCCCCCCCGTGGAAGCGCAAGCCGAGGTGCCGCTGCAAAGGCAGGATGCGCAGGAAAAACGCAATGTTGTTATAATGTTGGAGGAGAAAGGTAGTATCTATCTTAATGGTGACCGGGTTAAGAAGGATGCCAGCGGGAATCTCTCAATACTTGTTAGCCCGGGGCGACATAGGGTTGAATTGCGCAAGGGTGAGCGTCGTATCAGCAAAGAAATAGAAATTCCGTCTGCCGGCGCAATCGCTCCAATTTGGCTTCGCCTGCCAGCGCGAGAGCCTTCCTCACTCTCAGTACAAGTTGCTCGTAAGAAAAAGGAAGTGTTTTTTAAGACGGCTGGCGCTTGGGTCAATGTAGAATTGAACGGCAAGATGGTGGCAAGAAACAAAATGGGGCGCTTTTCATTGGACCTTCCTTACGGCAAACACATCCTTCGATTTACCAACGATAAGGCCCAGCCGAAAGAAAAGGTGGTTTGGGTTACCGACGAAGAGCCGCCCCGAGGCTTTGTTGTTATGATCCCACTTAAGCCCAAAGACGGACGGCTACTGGTTAAGGGAGCTCCTGACGGATCGGTGGTTTCGGTGGCCGGAAAGCGGCGCTTAATGACCGAGCTGACGCGGCAAGATCCTATCTTGGTTCCGCTTGAGGAAGGCAAAGGGGTCACCACCCACGAAGTGACTATTCAATTTGGCTCAAAAATAATTAGAAGGACAATTGTTTTTAGGCCAGGTGAAGAACACATACTTGCAGTCGACCGCCAAGCCCTGTAACCCTAAACTGATGTTTTCCCCATTGTTACTGGCAGCGGTGTTGCTAGCTCAAACTTCGGCGATCGATGCGGCTCCGGAAACGGTTGGTGATGAGCTGCGTCGGGCAATCAACGAGTATCATTACGGGAACTATGAGTCTGCAATCGAACAATTACGTGGACTTTTGTACCCAATGCGGCTCAATGCCGAGGCAGATACGATTCAAGCCAGGCAATTTCTGGCTCTGTCTTACTACCTTACCGAACAACCAGACAACGTCCGCGAGGAGTTTGCTAAACTGCTTTTTATTTCGCCAGACTTTAAACTAGATCCTTTTGCAGTTCCTCCTCCCATAATAGAAGTGTTTGAATCCCTTCGTAAGCAGCTCAAGGCGGAATTGGACCTGATCCGCGCGCGCCAGCAAAGCCAAGTTAAAACTCCCAAACGAGGGCTAACCCTTCGAACCGTCGAAAGAACGGTGGTTGAAAAGAGTCAGGTAGCGACGCTACTTCCTTTCGGGGCGGGCCAATTCCAAAATGGAAATGCGGCCTTAGGTACTGCCTTGTTGATTACGGAGCTCTGCCTTTTGGGGATCAATATTGGCGCGTACCTCTATTCTTTGAGTCTTGACGATTTTGATGAAACGCAGCGGGCAACGGTTGAGCGCACCACCCTAGTGCAATATGGTGCTCTTGCTCTTTTTGGAGTGAGTTGGTCTTTGGGCGTCTTTGAAGCCCGTCTCAATTTCGTGCCGCGCTATGCGAATCCGCCGAAAATCACAGAACAAAATCTCTCGACTCAAGGGGGGCTCGGCGGGATCCTGCAATTTGGATTGACCTTTTGATAACTTGTTGGGTTCTCGATATCCGCTTATGGTGCAACTAAACTTGGAGACAAGAAATCATGCCAGTACTGGTGTTAAAAAGCGAAGGAAGCGACCGCCGTTACCCTCTTTTTAAGAACATAACAAAGGTGGGATCCGCGCCTTCCTCTGATGTGCTTCTCCAGGATGAGAGTATTGCTACCGATCATGCGCACGTTCTTCGCGAGGGGGACGATTACCTTATCGCCTCCTTGGGACGCGGTCGCCCCGTCGTCGTTAATGGGAAGAAAGAAAAACGAGCTACTCTGCGGGATGGCGATTCCATTCAAATAGGCAATTTGTCATTCGTTTACTACCTCCATGCTCCGTCTCAGGCCGAAGGAACTACCACCCAAGGTAAATTGGTGAATGCCTATCGGGAGATAGTGAGCTTTTCGGAGATGCTTCTACGGACCGAGGATATGGATTCTCTACTGACCAATCTTATGGATTCCGTCATAGAAATCACTCGTGCAACTAAGGGGTTTCTGATTCTCTTTGAGGATAATGGCGATCCAGTGGTTCGGGTTGCTCGAAATATTGACCAGGAAGATCTTGGCGATGCCATTGGAGAACTAAGCGACAGTATTCTGGCAAAGGTTATTCGCGAGCAACAACCCGTAATCGTTGAAGATGCAATCAATGACACTGAATTCAAGGCATGTGCTTCGGTCATAAACCTGAAGGTGTCTTCGGTTATGTGTGTGCCTTTGACTGAAGGTGGCGAATTAATAGGTTTGATCTACCTAGGTAGCGATCACATAGCTTCTCTTTTTCAACACTCGATGCTCGAAGCGGTAACAGTTTTTGCCGCGCAAGCTTCGTTATTGATTCGAAATGCTCTCTTATTAAACACGTTGCGAATGGATAACGAGGAATTACGAAAAGTGGTCAGTAGTGATTCTTCAGCCAAATTTGGTAGCATTATTGGTACGTCGGAACCTATTCTGGATGTTTTTACCAAGATTCGTAAAGTGGCTCCTACTGATATCTCGGTGCTTATCTCGGGCGAGACAGGAACTGGTAAGGAGCTTGTGGCCCGGGAGCTACATGAGCACTCTGATCGTTGTGGGCGTCCATTTGTTGTAATTAACTGCGGTGCAATACCCGAGAATTTGCTTGAGAGCGAACTTTTTGGTCATGTCAAAGGGGCCTTTACTGGAGCGGTGCATACCAGAGAGGGCCGATTTCAAGCAGCTGATGGCGGGACCCTCTTTCTCGATGAAATCGGCGAAATGCCGGTAACACTGCAGGTAAAGCTTTTGCGTGCGCTCCAAGAAAAGGTGGTCACTAAGGTCGGAGACACAAAGCCGACGAGCGTTGATATTAGAGTTATTTCTGCCACCAACAGAGATCTTGAAGAAGAGATCAAGGCCGGTACTTTTCGGGAGGACCTTTATTATAGGCTCAACGTGGTTGGAATTCACCTGCCTCCGCTGCGCGAGCGTGGTGACGATTTGATGTTGATTGCGCGATTCTTGTTAAGAACATTTTGCGAGCAGTACAATTCCAGCGTGAAGGGCTTTTCTCCACAGTGCGTTATGATGATGAAGAAATTCAAATGGCCCGGAAATATCAGACAGCTGGAAAACCGGCTGAAAAAAGCCATTATCATGACTGATCGGACTCAGCTCGCCCCAGAAGATCTTGAGCTGGCCGGGACCGATTTAGAACCCATAATAGCGCTGGCGCAAGCCAAGGAAGAATTTCAACGAAACTACATTAACGAGGTGCTAGCCCGAAACAATGGAAACCGGACTAAGACGGCTCAAGATCTTGGGGTTGATCCCAGGACCATCTTTAGGCACCTCGAACGTGAGGAGAGCTTAAATCGGTCTCAATAACCAAAAATCTGACATAAGTGTCGCACAATGATAGAGGGTTATTTGTCTCTTATCACTAAGTTGCTGGATTAACGGAGGCTTTCCTTTTTGGTTACTTGGCATCCAACTTGCTTTTTTTCGAGCCGAACAAAGAGGTTTGGTGTGAACCAGTGGATAATATTTATAGCCTTTGCTTTGCCAGCCGCGGGATGCTTGTTGCCGCCCCCTGTAGATGAGGCCTCAGAATTGGTGAATCTCGCACCACGAATTGTGCCGGAGTCGTTAACACCTGACCCCACAGAGGGGCCCAAGGTAATGAGCACAGCGTGTGAGTCCTACCCGTTTTTTGCAAGAATTACGGATCCCGATAGAAATGACACTCTATATTGGAGAGTTTTCCTCGATTATCATCGCGATGATGCTCCCGTGTTAACCGAGGTCCAGGTACTGACACCCGATCCCAATAGTTTGGTATCCGTCGACCTAATACAATTTAACGTTTCGCCCAATGATGAACTGCTGGTCGGTGGTGGCCGCCTTAATGAACCTCATATGGTTGAGTTATTGGTTAGTGACCGCCCTTTCAACGAAGCGCCCATTGAACCGGAAGGCAGGGTCATTCAAGCGGAGGAAGGTCTGACTGACTCGTTTATTTGGACTGTCGAAATAACAGACGAACCGAGGCCTTGTCCCGCAGGCGGAGCAAGAGAATGAACTTTTCCAGAGGCGATTGCGGGCAATTATCTGCTTGGTTTCTTCTTGCCATATTGACCGTGTCAACGAATTTAAGTTGT
>CAXGXL010000346.1:0-4824 GCA_964013555.1 uncultured bacterium | reverse complement strand
GTAATTCAACTTGTGCGTCCTTTCAGTTGAGATCTCAAGGTTCATGTACTGGCGATTACCATAGAGATTTTCCCCTAAAGCGACAAGGATTCCCCGCCTATGGAGGCCACATATTTATAAAAGAGTTTTCGCGGCACTCAAGAAAAGGAGAGCGGCAGTACTAAGCTCTTGTTCCTATTTAGATTTCAGAGAAGGTAGCTCTTGAACGTGCGGATTGTTTTTCAGGTATGTAGCGGTGTTTCAAGAATTGGATGGCGAGTGGGCCGCGTGGCTCAGCAATAGCCTTAATGATTGGTAGGGCGGTGGCGAACCGATGGAGCGGAGGGTTGGCTAGATTGGGCGTCTCTTTTATCTGGCCACAAGATGCTAGCCCGAATCTAGACTTGCGAAATCAGAGTTTTGGCCATACCATCATTTAAAAGGAAGGTTATTCATGGCAAAGGCAACCCCTGAACTGGTGAGGGCGCTGAGGACGACGGTGGACCGGCTTGAATCGGGTGCCCGTTATGAATGGGGGCACATGGGCCGGTGCAACGCTGGGCATTTGGTGCAAAGTCTGACGGGCCTGACGGGGCTTGAAATAGTTCGCTCCACGGAGAACAGGCTGGATGAATGGAGCGAACACGCCGTGGATTATTGCAACGGCACTGGTGAAAAAGTGGAGGACCTCTTTCGAACACTCGAAAAGGTGGGGTTTACGGCTGCAGATATTTCCCATTTGGAGTATTTGAGTGACCGGCGAGTGCTCAAAGGTTTGACTGGGGAGAAAAGGCACTTGCGCCGTAACAAAGTTCAAGACGTGTGCAAATACATGACCACACTGGCTGATATTCTTGAGCGCGAGTTGGTGACTTAGTTTCGACTAAAGTGTCGTTTAGGTTTCTAAGATAACTCTCTCTAATATTTATTCGTTCGGATACTAACCTAGCCGATTAGCGAAAACGCTCTGTGCATCAAGGGCAGGTTTATTTCGTTTGCGGCTTGGCGGTACTTGGGAGCGGCGCGCTTCAGTGACGATTCGAATTCAGTTTACAATCGGTCAAGTCATGGGTAAGTGGACGGGACGCTTGTAGGTCTCTAGGAAGGATTTTTACGATGAGTCTAAAGGATATTCTATACCCACCCCTTGAACCCTTTGAGTCCGGGATGCTCGAGGTTGAAAACCCCCATGTTATCTATTGGGAGCGCAGTGGAAATCCAAAAGGTAAACCAGTGATAGTCATTCACGGTGGTCCCGGGGGCGGCAGCCAAGCGGAGTATCGCACTTACTTCGATCCCAATAAATATTGCATTATTCAATTTGACCAGCGAGCCTGTGGCCGTTCTACACCTCATGCAGAGCTCGAAGGAAACCATACCATGGCTTCTGTGCAGGATATGGAGACCCTAAGGGAGCACTTTGGCATTGAAAAGTGGCAGGTCTTTGGTGGTTCTTGGGGAAGTACATTGAGCCTCATTTACGCCCAAAATTTCCCCCATAGGGTTTCCGAGCTCGTTTTGAGGGGCATTTTTATGTGCCGAAAAAAAGAGCTTCAGTGGTTTTATCAGAGCGGAGCCAGTGAGATTTTTCCGGATGCATTCTCTGTCTATCGAGAGTTTATCCCCAAGGACGAACAAGGTGATTTGATTCGCGCTTACTACGCTCGCCTTACCAGCAGCGATGAACAAACCAGGCTAGAGGCCGCTCGGCATTGGACGGGGTGGGAGATGGCCACTAGTAAGTTGATTCCCGACGAAGAGTACCTGAAAAAGGCAGAGGATGCTCAATTTGCGTTGGCATTCGCTCGGATCGAGTGCCACTATTTTGTAAACAATATTTTTCTAGAAGACGATGTCATATTGAAAAATATCCATGCCATTGAGAATATACCGGGAGTGATTATTCAAGGTCGATACGACGTTGTGTGTCCGCCAATCAGTGCCTGGGAGTTACATAGGGCATGGCCCAAAAGCGAGTTAACAATTGTACCAGATGCGGGACACAGCATGGCCGAAGTAGGCATTGCCCGAGAGCTGGTCTCTGCAACGAATTCTTTTGCGGAGCAATGAGAGCACTAAGAAGGGGGGAAGGCCCCAGTTGGTTGTTTACCGCGGGGGCGCGTTTTTATGGGAGGGAGCCCCATGTTCAAATGGGATAGCTAACGCACAAGGCCTGATGCCATCATTTTCACGGCGACGCCGTGCTGTTGGTCTAGCATCTTCATTACTGCGTCTATTGTTTTATTTTTGGATTCCATAATTTGATTTATAATTTCGGCTTCTTCTTGCAGCTGCTCTTGAAGAAGATCGGCGAAGAGCCTCATGCGTTGCGCAAGCAAGTCCATTTGCTCAGCGGCTGCAGCTTTCTTGGCGGCTACGGCATTCGCTTTCGCGTTTAATAATTGAGTTGAACCTTGAACGAGCACTTCCATTGTTTTGGAGAGATTTCGACCGGCATTTGTCGCAGGGCGGGCAGATTCGAGTGCTTTCGAGTTGAGTTGAGCCGTTTTTTCAAAGGATTTTGAGGCTTGTTCAAAGGCACGTTCCGATAAATTCTGGACGCCTTGTTGTGCTTCTTTGACGGCTTGCTTGGCGGCTTGTTCGGCGGCTTTCGCTCCGGCCTTGCTGGCTTCGTTGACGGCCGTTTTGGAGGCATCCAAAGCAGCTTGGGCCGCTCGGTCGGCGGCGAGGTTAGCGGTTTGAATAGCTTTTTGTGAGGATTGCTGGGCCATGGTGTTCGCAGCCTTGATGGCGGACTTTTGTGCTGCTTGTGCGGCTACATGGGCTGAGGTTTGCGCCGGTGCTGCTGCTACCGAGGTTAGCAGCGTCGCTCCGCCTGTTGCCAAGGAGAGGCCGATGGTAAAGGCAGATAAAACTTGGTTCATCGACTGAACCGAGCTGGCGTAGGCTGCGGCCTCTTTTTTCTTTTCTTCGGCCCGTTCGATGAGTTTTTGTGCTTCCTCGATGGCTACCTGCCTTAGTTTACTCAGACATTGATGCAAGTCATTGTGAGTTTCCACGGAATTATTGGGATCTTTGATTTGAAGCTTGAGAAAGGCGGCAAGCAATTGATTGGACTGCATGCTGCTGAAGTGATTCGAACCTTTTGTTGGCTCCTGATTAAGGGGGGAAGGGGACCTAAGCACTTCGTTTAGGCTGGCTGAAAACGACAATGCTCCCCCTTGGAGCTCTGGGCTCAGAGAACTTATTGGGGCCGAGACAGGAGGTAGGGTGCTTAGTGTCGCCCATGTTTGTAATTCTTGAGTGGTGCCTATTTTGCGAGAGAGCCTCATTTTCTTGCGAAAGGTCTCGTTTTCAACGATGGCGGTCTGCAAGAGCGAGTCGATGAAGGCTTCCCTGCCTTGTTGAGAGTCCTGCTCGTGATTCGTCTCGTTTGAGTTGATTGAGAGTAAATAGTGGTTGGTACTTGCTTGGCTTGGTATTCCCCCGTCGCGAACACCTGCATTCGGATTGGTCATTCAATTGCTCCTAGAGTGTGCTGCCCCGCATGGTTACATTGGCGAGGTCGAAAGAATCGGTTAAGAAAAACGTGATGCAGCTCACCAAAAGACAGAAGAAGATCTTGGAGGGCGAAAAGTGGGAGTTAGTATGAGTTAGATTCCGATTTCCTTATGAAAGGGGGGACTCTGCCGGTGGCGCAATTGCTGGGCTGCGGATAAACCAAACGGTATAGTTTGGGGTTTTGCGAATTTTGTGCAGAGACTTTTACTTGCGGGACTGACGCAGGGGCCGCTTTGGGATTTGCATCATTCGGGTTTGTGAAAGAAAAGAGGCGGCTGAAGGTTGGATTCAAAAACGTCTTGTTCTAGGAGAAGGTGCGGAGGGTTGGAGTCGATTCTAAGGGCTCACAGTCGCTCGATGATCGTGACGTTTGCCTGGCCACCGCCTTCGCACATGGTTTGCAAACCGAATTTTCCTTGGGTTCGCTCCAATTCGTTGAGAAGTGTGGTCATCAATTTCGCACCGGTGGCACCTAGAGGATGTCCTAAAGCAATCGCGCCACCATTGACGTTGACCTTATCCAGGTCAGCACCGGTTTCTTTTTGCCACGCGAGCACCACAGGAGCAAAAGCTTCATTGATTTCGATCAGGTCCATTTCATCTAGGGTCATTTTACTTTTGTTCAGAGCGTATGCGGTTGCTGAAATAGGAGCGGTTAACATCAAAACGGGATCATCTCCGCGAACACTCATGTGGTGGACGCGGGCCCGAGGCTTGAGGTTGTAGTCTTTGAGAGCCTGCTCTGACACGACGAGAATCGCCGCGGCACCGTCCGAGATTTGACTGGCAACGGCGGGGGTGATTTTGCCCCCTTCAGCTAAGGGTTTAAGGCTCGCCATTTTCTCTAGGGTTGTATCGGGACGCGGCCCTTCATCGACCGTGAGGTCTCCATAGGGGACGATTTCGTTATTGAACCGACCTTCTTCTATGGCACGGCTGGCTCTCATATGACTTTCGAGGGCGAATTGTTCCATTTCAACCCGCGACATATCCCACTTGTGAGCAATCATTTCCGCGGCGTGAAATTGCGATACGAAGTTGGTACCGTAGCGTTCAACCCACCCCTTGGAGCCCGAAAAGGGATCGGTGTGACCAAATTCTTTGGCGACCATCATCGCTGCGGCAATCGGGATCATACTCATATTTTGCACGCCACCGGCGATAACCACGTCTTGGGTGCCGCTCATGACCCCCTGCGCTGCGAAGTGAAGCGCTTGCTGGGAGGAACCGCATTGCCGATCGACAGTGGTTCCTGGAACTTCTTGGGGAAGGCCTGCGGCGAGCCAGCAGGTCCTTGCAATATCGCCGGCCTGAGGTCCAATG
>CAXGXL010000345.1:0-4847 GCA_964013555.1 uncultured bacterium | reverse complement strand
TAAATCTACTTAGAGGAAGATAAATCGGCGCTATGGTGCCTAGGGATATTAAGGGGCCTCAGATGATAGAAAATTCAGTGAAAAACACCTCTAAGTATATTAAGAATACTATTCTTAATATTGACTCGATGCAGGATGGATTCTTAGGAGGGAATAAAAAGGTCATCTTGAGCCTTCTACCATCGGCTTTGCGCGGCTTGATTCTGCAACGCGGTAAGGGGAGGATTTCGAGCGAGATCCCGGCAGAATATCGAACTTGCTTTAATTGGGAATATGGAAACGACAAACCCGCTCTCGATAAACTCTATAAAGCAGCTAAGAAAAACCAGTGGAATGGTGAGACGGACTTGGATTGGTCTACTCAAGTGGATTTTTTTCACCCTGACTACAATCTGCTCAAGGAAGATTTAGTTCCAATGGTGAATCATCCGTCCTACCGACGGTTGACGAGGCGAGAAAAACAGGGGCAGGGCGCATCAATTTTGGCGTGGCTGCTAAGTCAATTCTTGCACGGCGAGCAAGGAGCGCTTTTCGCTGCGTGCCAAATAACTCAATCAGTCCAATGGATGGATGCTAAAATGTATGGTTCTACTCAAGTTGTGGATGAGGGCCGACATGTTGAGGTTTTTAAACGCTACCTGGAAGAGAAACTCCATCGAATCTATGAGATAAATGATAATTTATATGTCATTCTCGATGCGCTTATGACCGACCCACGCTGGGATATGAAATTCTTGGGCATGCAAATCTTGGTAGAAGGTCTTGCTCTGGGAGCTTTTGGAACTTTGCGACAATCCTCCGAGGAGCCCCTGTTACGAGATCTCTTAAAGTACGTCATAACCGATGAAGCACGGCATGTGCACTTCGGAGTTGTTGCCTTGCAAGATTATTACACGAATGTGCTTCATCCTAAAGAGGTAGCGGAACGTGAGGATTGGGCCTATGAAATTTGCGTCTTTATGCGCAATCGATTCATGGCCCATGAATTTTACGATGAGTACTATGCTCATACAATGAGTCGAAGGTCGTGGGATAAGATGATTGGCGAATCTAAATTTATGGAGACATTTCGTCGCTCGCTCTTTAAGAGGATCATTCCTAATTTGAAACGAATTGGTCTTCTCTCCGATCGGATTCGGCCTAAGTACGAGCAGCTTGGTCTTTTGGTTTGGGAAAATGGTAAGGCTGCTCCGGAGCTAACAAGCATCGATTTGTTGTAGGCTCTTTCAATCGTTTGTTTTCACATCGTTCAACCCCTTGGAACGAATCATTGATTTTCTTCAAGAACCTTGACCGGCATCCCTATTTTGAGCTTGCCATTGAAATCGCTAATGGCATTTTCGCCGAAAATAACACCGTTGATCTTCGAGGTTTTGAGTACTCTAAGGCGATTGAGAAGCTGAAGTACTTCGGGGCTGCGTTTTCCCGATTGCGGATTCGTTGCGACGATGGAGCATCGAGTGCACGGTTTGACCAGCGAGAAGATAGCTGGTCCGATTTGTATTTTCTTCCAGCGGTCTTCATCGAAGGGTTGGGAGCCAGCAATTACCAAATTGGGTCGAAACCGCTTCATTGAAACCGGATTGGTTAGTTTTGAATTGAGTTCGTCAAGTGAAGCTTGAGTAGTAACCAAAAAGGGAAATCCGTCTGAAAATCCAATGGTGCTTCCTACTGCATAGTCGGGATCTAGCGGGCGTTTCGAGGACGGCGGCAGGAAGACCAATTCAACGGCAGTCTCGAAGAAGTTGCTTAATATGCTATCGATTTTTCGATCGAGATGGGTTGCTCTAAGTGTTTGCCCCCATAGGTGGACGGACTTTTCTTCACCGTTGGTAAAGCCATCTAGGGGCAAGTGAAGTGGTGGCTGGTTTGGGATACGCAAGATGCACTCTGCGGTTGTTAATTCGGTGCCAATGGTCGCCATGGCTGGCAGCGTTCGCTGTGAGTGCATTGACCCGTCTGGCGATACTACCATCCATTGTCGGTCGTAGTTTAGTCCTTTCGGGGTTGCATCTACTTCTTGCGGATAGATGCCTCGCATTGATTTAACTGGATAGACGCCGATGTCTGAAAGGGTTAGGGGGGCCATAGTTACTTGGTGTATCTTATTTTTGGAGATTGTGGCAATTTGGGTCGAGAGCTTAGGCGGCCATACTTAGGGGAGGAATTCGTGTGAATCCTTTTTGGAGGCGCTGCATACTGAGCTCTTCGAGGTGACGGAATGCTTCGCCTTGGGTTGCGAAGGGTTCAATGCGTTCGGTTCGCCGCGGATTGTCAACTCTTCCCCAACGACAAACCACATCGCAACCACCGAACACGTTCGATTGCAGGTGGAGCGAATACCATTTGGCCGCTTTGAATCTTTCATTGTGTTTCCGAAAGTACCTCATCACTACCCATTTACGATGATCTTCTCTCTCTTCCAAAAAAACTGCAGGAATGGATTAACGAACCAATTGGTAGATTTTTCCATCAAAGGCCAGAAAATAGATTTCTCCGTCCAGGTCCTCGGCGAGAGAAGATATATTTCGTGGTTGGCTTAGAATTTTAATGATTCGATAGTCTTCATCTTTTTTCTGAAGTGCTCCTATAAACCCGCTGACGTAATCCGCGAAGAGGTAGGCCCCACTTAAGTGGGGTAGCTTTTTACCCCGGTAGACATAGCCTCCGACGACGCATTGTCCGAGTGAGTGAGGGTATTCCGCGACGGGATCAATAAAAGTAATCGAGTCTGCCATGGGTTTGTACGGATGTTTGCCCTCGCGCGAGCGCCATCCGTAATTTCCACCTTTGACAATGATGTTGATTTCCTCGTAGGCATTTTGGCCAACATCCCCGGTCCAGAGGGCTCCCGTGTTTCGGTCAAAGCTCATTCTCCACGGGTTGCGCAGGCCGTAGGCCCAAATCTCAGGGCGTGCGGGGGCAGCGCGTACAAAAGGATTATCAATGGGGATTGTGTAGGGCTGTCCGGGATGTGCATTGCGCACGTCGATTCGTAAAATGGCTCCTAGAAGTGAGCTTCTATCCTGGCCGTGATGGTGGGGATCTCCACCACTTCCACCATCTCCCAGCCCAATGTAGAGCTTGGCGTCAGGTCCAAAGAGAATGGTTCCGCCGTTGTGGTTGCCGTAGGGTTGTCTGACTTCGAGAATAACTAGTTCGGACCTTCTTGAGGCACGATGTCCTAGGGATTGGAACCGCGAAAGCACTACACGTCGAGGCCGTGCTGCAGAGTAGAGCACATAAAAGTAGCCGTTATTGGCATAGAGAGGATCAAAGGTAAGTCCCAAGAGGCCTTCTTCGTTATGGCGGTCTGAGACGCGGTCTCTGATGTCCAAGAAGAGTTGGGCCCTTGCTGTTTTTCTCTTATTCTCGAAGAGTCTTATTGTGCCTGCTTGTTCCACAACAAAAAAGTGAGAAGGGTTTCCCGGTTTTTGGGTCATCCAGACTGGTCGTTTAAAGGTTAATTTGGGAAAGGCATTCTGGAGTCGGTACTTAGCTGACGAGCTAGTTAGTGGGAGAGAAACAATAATCAGGGTTAGTATGCAAAGCCACTTAGACATGAGGACAGGTTAACCAAAACCGGCGGTAGGAAGCTAGCCGTGCAACAGTTCATAGTACCCGCGCAGGAGTTGTGGTCGCCGTGCCGATTTCCTTGTTACAAAGCCGGCCTGACATAAATTATATCCCCTAAATTCAGTGCCTTAGGTGTTTTTGCACTGTTCTTGGTGACAATTTTCGGTGGGGTTTCGGTCCTATCTGCCCCATTGTCCCTCCCGTAATTCGGTCACTGGACTGTGGCAATTTTTGTTTGAATTTCCTATGGTCCTGGGTTTGTTCTGTTCGGGAAGTGGTGGAAAAGTTGTGACTGCTGGAGCCCCAGGCTGTCGAAGGTTCAAGGAGAGTTTGAATGTTAAAGCAAGTTGCGCTTGTTGGAACCATACTTACGGGCTTTAGTTGCAACAGTGCCGACTCTCCCAGTTTACCGGTTGAGCCTGGAGCTGATGTCATTCCAGAAGACCCGGTGGTTCCAGTTGATTCGAACCAGATTCGGGATGTGGAATTTGGCATGACGGAACGTTCTCCGAATCCTACGTGCGTGGCTGTGGCACGTCCCCAGATAAATACTCGTTTTGAGCTTCACGATGAGTTTGACGGTCTTTCTTTTTCTCGGCCTCTTTTAGCACTGCAAAGCCCGAGTGAGCAGACTCGGTGGTATATTGTAGAGCAGGCGGGTCGAGTTCGGTGGTTTGATGCCGCGTTGCCGAGCCCAGCCAAGAATACATTTTTGGATATTCGTTCTACTGTCCTCGCGCACGATGATAATTTTCCTGGTTACAAGAACGAGTTGGGGCTTTTGGGAATGGCATTCGACCCAAATTTCGAAAATAATGGCTTCGTGTATCTCTCCTACACGGTTTCCATGGGAGGGGCCGGGGTGCAGTCGAGAATCACTCGAATGAGTGTGGGATTGGATGGAAATTCATTGGATGTATCAACAGAGACTACAATATTGAGTCTTACTCAGCCGTATTCAAATCACAATGGAGGACACATTGTATTTGGCCCGGATGGGTACCTCTATATAGGATTCGGAGACGGTGGTTCCGGTGGCGACCCTCAAGGGCATGGGCAAAATAAGAACGATTTGCTGGGTGCCATTTTGAGGATTGATGTCAATGGTGTCTCTCCTTATGGGATTCCCTCTGACAATCCATTTGTGGGGCAAGAGGGCCGAGACGAAATTTGGGCTTATGGGTTGCGTAATCCGTGGCGTTTCCAATTTGACGAAGACGGGCGTTTGTGGGCCGGAGATGTGGGGCAAGACGCATACGAAGAAGTCAACC
>CAXGXL010000344.1:0-4855 GCA_964013555.1 uncultured bacterium | reverse complement strand
CTCTGCGTCTTCTTGAAAAACACTGCGGTAAAAACCTCTTTCGGTAACCTGACGACCATCGTGCAATACACCTAAAACTTCATATCGAGTGATGGCTGTTATCACCTTATTTTTATCAATGGACTCAATATCGACCAATTTAAAGACCCAATTATTGACCTTTGCGAACTCTCGACGCCACGATTCAAAATAGCCGATGACTGCCCGAAAACCATCCACCGAAACCGATTGGCCGTTGCGTTTGTATAACCTCACTTCTCCCAAGCTACTAAAAACCTCGTGCCGTTCGCGGGTCTTTAAAGAACCAAACATTCGGTGAAACGCAAACTCAACACCCCGAGCATTATCTTTCATAAAGAGCGATAGTTTCTTTTGCGTGTCGTTGATGGCGACTCCTGACCGATTGTAATCATCACCAGTGATTCCTTCTGCTAGTTGATACGCCCCGGCAGGCATCACCAACCCCACGGTGAGCAAGAATGCCACCATTCGAGCTACCCTCTTCATCGTCACTCTTATTTTAGAACCAAACACAAATTACCTCTCTCTCGACCAAATTAGGCATGCAGGTAAGAAAAATAAATCAGCAAAAACTGCCACCAAGGCCGTCAATGCAATAAATCCGCCAAAGGTTTGATTGGGCAAAAAATCACTTCCTAATAGCACCAAAAAACCCGTCCCCAATACCAGTGAACTCAGAGCAATTCCTGGACCCGCCCTCTTTAATGCGCTTCGTACGGGCATGGCATCCTTGCGACCAGCGGCATAATGCGCCAAAAAATGTATCGTATCGTCAACGGCTATGCCGAACGCTACGGTCAGCACCAGCGCGGTGGTGTACCTCATTTCAATTCCGAGTGCCCCCATGACTCCCCCCACCACCACCAGTGGAAGAATATTCGGAAAAAGACTGACAAAAGCCAAAGAGAAATTTCTCAGGCCAGCCAATAATAGAAGAAATACCAAAATCAGCCCCGCCCAAAAGCTCTCGCCGAAATACTCAACAATTTGGTGGTTAATGCGCTGGCTTAAGTACCCCTGCCCGCTTAAACACCCCACCGAAGACTCTCCCATGATCTCTTCGTATTTCTCGCGTATCTTTGAAAATAACGCCATCGATTCTTTGGTATCGAGGTCATCAATTCGAAGCCTAATTCTTAAGGTGTCTTTTCCGCTTGCCACCCAAGGCTCCATCTCATCATCGGCTAAAAGCAATGCGGTGGGTAATAGCCCGTTAGCTTCTTGCTGTCCCAGGTCGTCTAGAATAGGACGAAAATGGTCTAAGAGATCCACAGGGCTGGTGACGTCCAGCACACCCGAGAGTTCTCGAAGCTGCCTGGTGAGTTCACGAATTTTTGCGACCCGTTGTGTAGAATAAGCTGCCGCTTTTGAGAGCGTGCTCGGGGGGGCAATCAAAACATCGAGCGGCACAATCCCGCCGAGGCGTTCTTGTAAAAAAACGTTATTTTTTCTTGATTCGTGCTCTGGGCTCAAATCAGCAAGAAGTGGGGAGTTGACCTTAATGGTGGTCATAAGAATCAAAGAGATAAGTAGCACTGCCAAGGAAACGCCGATAACCAAGCGATAGCGACGCTCGAGAAAGTTGCCCAAATAGTCAAATGCCTTGGTTCCAACCAAACCGCTTCTCTTTGATTCCACCCGACTCTCGCGCCCCAAGAGAACGTAAATCGGCGGCAAAAGAAGAAAGGTCACCCAAAAGGTAGATACGCATCCCACGCCCACCGCAAAACCAAAATCAGCGATAAGCGGAATGGTGGTTAACCCCAATGCCGCAAAAACAATACCGGTAGTCAGACTCGTTAGGAGACACGGTACCAACATTTCTTCGCATCCCAAAACGGCGCTTTGGGCTTTGGTTAAGCCGTCACGCCGCGATATTTCATCAAAACGGGTCAACAAATGCACCGCATCGGTGACACTCACAATAATAACCAAGAGAAAAAACGCAGGGCCGAAAAAATTTAAGGCGATTTTGAGCCAAGCCATTATCCCCATGGCCCAAGCCACCGCTACCGATGCGATAATCAAAGGCGCTACGACCCCCAGCAAGGTCTGGAGCGTCGCAAGCAAAACCAGGCCTATCACAGCTAACACAATGGGGTAGAGATTTTTGGCATCGTTACCGATAGAATCGACAATAGAGAGCCGGTGCATAGGGTACCCGACGATACGAACTTGATAGCCAGCTCTTTCGATTCTCTCCCCCAACCCCCGTAAGATCTCACGAAGGGCAAGTCGATCTTTGCTTGATACGAAGTCAGGTTTTAACAAAGCAGTGATAAGCGCAATCTTTTTGTCGGAGGAAATAAGAGAGTTGATGTAGGGCGGCTTGGAAAAAACCTCTAGTACATCATGAACTCGGCTCTGGTCGTGTTTTTTACCTTCAAACGCCTCCTCAAAATGAGGACCCTCCAATTCGGATGTGACAACAATTGACGTATTCGTGGGTGACACCACTTTTTCAAGCATGGGGTTTTTCACCAGCGACTCGGTGACTTCCTCTATCAGTTGAAAATCTTTCAATTCCAATTGAGATGCTTTTTCAATAACCAAGACCGCGGCTCTATCGTCTCGCCCAAAGTCCTCCCACAAGGATTCGAGTTCTTGGCGTTCAGCAGAACCACGGGGAAAAAAATCCTCCATCTCGTAGTGCCCCTCGAGCTCAGAGGCTTTGAGTAACACCACCCATGACACGAGTGCGAACAGCACAAGTGTCCACTTGGGGTGTCGCGCAACGGAGGATTTCAGAGTGGTTTTCATGTGTGTCTCAAATCCGTTTGGAGGTATTGCGCCCCAAAGAGAGCGCACTTTCCCCCGGTGAATCACCTTGAAGCGGCGTATTTGCTTGTGTTCCTTCTAAATCAACCCGATAGACATCACCCCAAATCGAACGCCGATCTAGGCACGTGGGCTTAATGTCTCCCATTCGAGAGCCTAACTTTACCAAAGCACTTTGATAGACCTGCCAACCATTTTTGACCCTCAGAGCCCGAACTGGACCTAACTGCCCTAAATCACGGCAGTAATTGTAGTGGTAAGCCATGGACAAATTATCGTCGACTTTGGCTGCGAAGTTTCCGATTTCTTCGTCCGAACCGGACGATTCTATATACAATTCATAACAAACCGAGCCCTCTTTTTTGTGGGGCGCCAACATCGCAAATTGGACGGAAATCCCGGTTTCCTTGGCAACGTCCCGCAAGACTTTATCCACTTGCATGGCCGTGACCTTCTCGCCAAAGAGATCACTTGTCATGTCTTCTTTTCCGACGAACGACAAAATAGGAAGCCCACGGTGATATCCCAGGCACTTAACTCGGTCTTTAAGGTTATAACGCGCAAATCCATTCGAAGTCGTCATCAGTGGGCAATAGCACTGGCCAGCCTGTAATTGGTGAGCCAAGACCACCGAATCAGGGGAGTCCTGCGAGATAAACTCAAAAAAATGGCTCTGGGCAGCCAAAAGAGCACCACCACCCACATTGGCATAATCATCGCCATTCGGGTCAAAAAGCGGAATAGAAACAACCCCTTCTGTCGCAAGCAACCCCTTGCCTTGAATTGGAACGGTAGGAAACCACTTGCGAATATTCGAGACATAGGTCTGTGATGGGCCGTCGGTCCAAGAAGATATCAAACCTAACTTGGGCCAAATGGCTGTGCCCACAAAATCTCCTTCTCGATCTAAAGCCCTTAGAATATCCTTCGCCCGATTGAGTGGGAGCCTCTTACACAGAGCATCCAATTCGCTTTCGATGTATTGCATCATCAAAGTCAAGAAAGTGGGACTCCAGACTGAGATGAATCCCAGGTTCTCACTTGCCAACAATCCAATCGCGGTCTCATTTCGCCACATGTCCACATCTGCAATTCGGGATATTCGTCCCGAAACGGCCAACATCTGCTCCAATGCCCAGCGGCCCATGGGACCAAAATAAGATGTATCGTCTTCGAAACCGATCGGAATACCCCCAGCGGTCAATGACTTCTCCCGAGCCGCCGGAGAGACGGACCAATAAGCAGTGGTTCCGAGCAATTGAGTGGGCGAAGAATAGAGATTATAAATCCAAGGATTGGTTGCAGCCGCGAATTCAGCGAGTAAACCCCGATTGTAAGGAATCAATTTGTTACCAGACGTCGAACCACTTGATTGCTCAAATAGTTCAATAGGCTCTGAGCATAGGACATTTTGCTCACCAGAGGCCATTTTAGAAACGTAGGGGTCGAGATCATCGTAGGTTACAATGGGCACCCGACGTCTGAACTCCGCAACAGAATCTATGGTCTCGTAGTTGAACCGTCTTCCGTACTCGGTGGCTTTATTGGCAGACAAAAATGTCCGTAACTTAAGCATTTGAATTTCTTCGAGGTTGTCCCCCGAGGAAATGAAGCGCTTCCAAGAGCTTCGCAAACTAAGCCGATAAGCAAGCTGAATAAGCCTCAATGAAAATATCCCGGAGAGACTCATGGACCTAACCCACCAATCAAATAAACGAGAAAGGCCAACAAAAAAAGCACCAAGGGCGTATTGCACCTTCCGGTGATTTTGTTGATACGGGCAAATTCCTTATCTTCGGCGGATGCAAACCATATTCCATCATCTCCGGTGGTTTTTGAGCCAACCAAATTCGAAAAAACAATCGCATAATAGGTTTCGCAGGCCACCGAAAATAATAAAAATACTGAATAGAGGGCCAACCAAATTCGAAGTCCCCCCTCTCCGGTATTCGCTGAATTCACAAATGCCGCCGCCGCCAAAATCAAGAAGCCCGAGAAACAATCATGGGCAATCCCGTAGGCTGGCTTCCAATTCTTCCAAAAGTAGAGCATCGCC
>CAXGXL010000343.1:0-4879 GCA_964013555.1 uncultured bacterium | reverse complement strand
CTTTATCCTCCACCGAGTACAGGCCAAGTTTTTCGGGGGAGAGTTGGGGTATTCACAGGTTGAAAAATCGGTTCTTGATGGATGGGTTCGTAAAATAGGTGCTCCCCGGATGCGCGAGTTATTTGAGAAGAAAATACTGAGAAACAAACCAGACCAAGCTCGGCTGTATTCCAAAAGCTATCTTCACAGAGTTCTTAATCCGCGGGCGCAGTGAGGGTGATTGACCGCCTTCGGGATTGAGTAGTTTTTGTAATTTTATCAGGGCCTTAAGGCGTCGCGATGGGGCGATTTCTCTCTTTTGGAGCTAGTTGGGAGCAACATAGAGGGGCCTAAGTGCGATAAAATAAGTACCACGCGAGCGTTGTGTATAAATCATGGTGCAATGCTTCCAAATTTAACTGTTTCCTTAGGAAATTATTATAACGGACCCCAGTATGAAAGAACAAGCAGTAGGCGCTCCTTTAGCTCCACCTCCCCTTTATCGACAAATTACTCAAGGCGAGGCCCACTACCCTGCCAAGAATGAGAATGCTCAATTAAACGATGCATTCGCGAGTCATCTCTATCATAGTTTTCTGGCAGGGAAGATTACCGAATTAGATATGCACTATGGATTGGGCGAACTCTCTAAGGCCACCTATGATAAGTACGAGCCCGGTACCATGCAAAGGGCGATTGACCGGATTGAAACGACACTAGAGGAGCGTGCGCGAATAAGGTCATTTTGCGCAATGACTAATGAAGAGCGTTCTGCCCATGAGTCTAAAACGAATAAGGACCCAGCCCAAACGGTGCCAAAAACCAAATCACCGAAGGGAATGTCGCTTGGTTTAGAACTCTTTCTCAAGGCAATGGCTGATTCGTAAGAAGCCGGACAAGAATACGTTTGCACAAAGATGGCAAATAAATTCCCGAGATCGGAAAAGACATGCCGGTGTCGTTATTCGAGCCTTCTCCCCGAGATCTTAAGAGCCCGGGTTGCAATTGCGTATAACGGTACTTAATCAGGCCAGATAAATCTAATGCCCCTTACCCTAGCGGGTTGTCGTTGGCTTAAATTCAAGAACCGATCTGCCAGTCTAATCCCTATTCCATTGATTGGTGTCGATATCGGATGTGAGTCGGAGACCTAGAAATTCAGTCTCTGATACTTCCAAAATGGGTGAGTACCACATTTCGGCAGTCAACTTCTCTGATGTAAAATCCAAGAGTCCATATCCGTGCTTGGTTAACTCTAAAGAGCGGTGGTGGGGATTGCGTTCGTAGGTATCAGGAACAATCACATCAAGGAGGTCGACGAGATCCCCCAAGGTTTCGTCAAAATTACCACGGGATATACTTGTTGGCAGAATTTCGACGCCTATGGAGCGATTGTTTGTGGTGGGGTCGTAGAGATTGGCTGGGTCGTCTGGGTTATCTACGAGATCTAAGGCGATAGTGACATGGGAGTCACCGGAAATTACAACTTGGTTGTTGAGGCCGAGTCGCTTGATCATGTCAAAAAGCCGGGTTCGTGATGCGGGAAATCCATCCCAAGTTCCTAAGTCGAATACACTACGCCCCTCGGCGTAAATGGGGTTGACTTTAACTGTGCCCATAACTTTTTGGCTCGCCAATACACGCCAGCGAGCGGTGGATTCGGCAAGGTGATTTTCGAGCCAGTCGAACTGGCTATTACCTAGGATGCTGGGAGTCGTGGTTCCGGGGATTAGATCTTGATTGCGGTGGGTTAAAACATCGAGCATGAATAAGTCTACCAACGATCCGTATTGAAAACGTCGGTAGGCCAAACCACTTCGATTCTCAGGAGCGGCTTGCATTGGGACCCACTCTCGAAAGGCTTGAACGCTCTGGTTGAACCGGGCGACGTTTTGTGTGTCGAGGTCGTGATTGTCCCACATGACGATCCATGGATGTGCTGCGCGAGCTAGGCGTAGATCTGGATCTTGAAGATAATATCGATGCCGTTCTCTCCACCCATCTAGGCCCACAGGAACCTGCGGATAGGGAGTGGGGACTCTGACTTCTTCATCCTCATCGACGAAGTCATAAATATAGTCCCCAAGATGAAGTACTAAATCGAGATCGTTTCTTTCGCTAATACGTCGGTAGGCGTTGAAATAACCAGAATAGATACTGCTGCATGAGGCAACGGCAAATCGCAAATTTTCGGCATTCATGTTTGGGGCGGTTTTTGTTCGTCCCATGCGTGAGTAGTTACCGGTGTTGTCTTTGAACCGGTAATAATAAGTGGTTGCTGGAGTCAGTTCCGTCACCAAGGCTTGAGCAGTCTGACCGTTTTGTTCGCTAGCAGTGGTCTCTCCAGTTGCAATAATCTGGGTGAAGCCCTTATCTGTTGCTAACTCCCATTGTAAAGTTGTGGAACTCGATGGAATGCTCGGATCGAGGGCCGTCCAAAGAATGACACTCGTTGGTTTCGGATCACCAGACGCGATGCCAAAAATGAAGGGTTGGCAGTCTGGTGCCATTCCGTCGCTTATATTGGAGGGGAGATTGTCGGCAGGGGAGACTTCTACGTAATGTTCAGCTTGATGGAGTTTGCCTTTGGAGTCTCGGGCCCAGTGAACAATTTGAATTGTTTCTAAGCGCGCGACGGCGGGTGCTTGAAATCGAAGCACATCATCGTGGCGTTCGATAAATACAAGTGGGTAGTTAACTGAATTCCAGCCTTGTGAGGCTACATCACCGGTGGCAACACTGGTCAATTCGACCGTATTACAGGCAGTAGCTTTGGTTGGGCCGGCTCTCTTCCATGAAATGGGCTCACCATTACAGCCGAGAGCACCTAAGAGGAAAAGTGCTAAAGCAATTAAACTAGGGAGCTTTTCGGGAGAAGGTGGAATCAGTTTTTTCAAATACATAGCGGCGTCTCCTTGGGTACAACTACTGAGGTTGGAGAGCCATACATTTGCACCGGGGGGCGCAGTTCTCTCTTGCTTTCAAAGGCTCTCGGGACGCTTTTGCCGCCGCTCTTCCATAAGATCAAGGGTAAAGCGTTAAACGGGCAAAGTTAGCCGACTGGATTTTTGGGAATTGAGCGAGGAATTGAATTGGCGGATAAACGGTTTATATTCGTGGCCTGATTCAGAGTCCGCTTCTGAGCTGCTTAGTCGGTTTCAGATACTGCTTGGATTGCGGAGCTTCTATGCTCCAACTACACGAAAAAGTTGTTAAAATACGCTTTTCGGATGGGAGAGCAGAGAGTGTAAGGAAAAGAAGCCTAATCACACTCCTGTATTTGAGTACGTCGTCTTCGACAGGGGACGCTAGTAGGAGATGGAGTGGCCTTTCGGGCCGACGGGAGCGATTTTACCTTAAATTTAGCAAAATGAGGGGTAACCTATTTCCTGAAGTGACGAGCACTGATTTTGCGAACAAAGGCGGTTTAATCACAGTGTCTAGTCGTCGGCAGATTGCGGAATGGGATTTGCTTCTACGGTAAAGCGGACCGTCTCGTCGTTTGATTCGGTGCGAAAAATACCAGTCGAATACTTCTCTGTTTTCGAATAGACCACGAAGAGATCCCCATGAAGAAAGGCGTCATCATGGAGCACCCAGGGAGGGGTGTAGATGGCTTGTCCATAGGGAATAGAAAAGGCCGAGAGAGCAAGCTCACCTACCGAAATTTGTTTTCCAAGAATCAGATAACCTCCGGCTTGCTTGTTAACGGGCATGTGGAAATGAGGTCGGTCGTGCCCTTCTATGTAAAATCCGCCACCGCGGTTTTTCTCTTGAAGGTAGTGGTGTGGATAGTCTTTACCGACCTTCATTTTGGTTATCGGCATTGGGCCGTCCGACTCGAATTGAATACTCTCACCAAAATTCAACAATTTGACTCCATAATACGCTAGATATTCCGGAGTGGTTGGTGCCACCGGTATCTCGTATCTCGTTTCTTTTACGAAGATACTATCATTTCGGCCTAGAATATTCGCTTCTTGGGTTGCCTGACATTGCTTTTTGCTCCACCGAGTGGGAATTCTTACCAACGGGGGAGTTTGAGCCTCGATGTTCTTCTCTAAAAGTGCGTTTGGCTTGTGATCGGGTTTTAAGCCAAACTCTCCTATTTGGTAGAGTAAGCCAGGTCGGACTTCACCAACAATGTTCTCGGTAACCATGTAGGAAGTTGGTGTCGTTCCGTAACGCTGCACCATAATGTCTCGGTATTTCATTTTGAGATCATAGAGTTCCCCAGCTTTGTTACCTTTCAATTCGGTTAGGGGAAGAGCCACTTTAGAATAGGCTTCGGCTTTTTGGATTGTTTCATATGAATCACTCAATTCGCCGGTAGGGCGGCATGTAGTTGAGCTGGCAGTAGGCATTTTCGAATCGGTTTGTGCCGGGGCCAGGGAGGCCGAAACTTGAAACTTGTGGGAATTGGTTATCATTGAAACTCCTGAGGTAATAGTATCGGTAGGATTTTGGTTTTGTTTCCTAGGCGTGGTCGGTTTGGTCTTTAAATTGTGTTTTACGGGGTTGGGTGAGGGCGAGGATCTCCCACTGGGTAATTGAAAGTTGCCTAGGTGGAGCCAAAAAAATAGACCACTTGGCACCTAGTCAATGAGTGTTTCGGAAAAGATTCAAGGAGCATTCTGGGGCGGCGGTTGGATGGATGGGATCTGAGCCTTGGGTTTACGTCGTTAGGGACGAGAATACAACTGGATTGGATTAAACGAGATGTGATCTAGTTAGATTGGCTGGGCCGAGAGTTGAGTCTACTTCGCTGACGGGGGACTTACGAGCTTCCTCTTTTGAGTTGTGGCGAAGCCCAACGAGTCAGGTGTGTTTTCGAGTGGTGCTTGCCCGAGCGAGAGTTGAGTAATGACTTGTTTGGAGACCTCTAGGGATTTTCTGCGAA
>CAXGXL010000342.1:0-4882 GCA_964013555.1 uncultured bacterium | reverse complement strand
CGGTGATTCGATTGACGTTGCGGGCTACCTGCTTGAGTTCGGATTGTATCTCTTCAAGATCTGAAACACTCTGAATTTGGGTTATGGAACCCCCTGCTTGAATTGTTCCAGCTTGCCGATTGCCGGGGAGGAGATCTAGCCGAAAGTCTCCGAGAAGTGATTCTGATGCTTTTCGAAGGGTGGCGTTCTGAAAAATTGTGAATTTACGCAATATTCGGATCTCGACTCTGGCTCTAAGGGAGCCATCTTCTAATTGGATGTGTTCCACCGATTGAATTTTCCCGACGTCGATGCCGTTGATTTGGACTCGGGTTTTCTGACGAATTCCTGATGCATCAGAGAAATCTGCAAAGAGTGAGTAAGTAGAGTCTTCGGCAAATTTGTCCTTTGAAGTGGATACCACAAACCATGTCGTAGAGGCGGTCGATCCCAACAAGAGGAATCCAACTAGCATAGGGGCTCGAAAATTCATTGCTTTTCAAACCACGAGTTCAAGAATTCTTGAACAAAGGGGTTTTGGGAGTTGCGAATTTCATGGGCAGGACAGTCTTCGACAATAGAGCCTTCGTGGAGTACGGCAATATCGTCGGCGACTTTAATTGCACTTCCAATGTCGTGTGAAATGACCACGCTAGTAACAGCAAGAGTTTTATTGGCTTCAAGGATCATATCGTCAACACTATTTGTCGTTAGGGGATCTAACCCCGTCGTCGGCTCGTCGTAAAAAACGCAAATCGGATCAAGCACAATTGCTCGAGCTAGGCCCACGCGTTTTTTCATACCACCTGATAGCTCCGCTGGGTATTTTTGGGCGAAATCTCCTAGCCCGACGAGATCAAGCTTCTGCTGAACTGTGGTTTGAATTTCAGTCTCACTCATTCGCGTATGTTCACGAAGTGGAAATGCGACATTTTCCGTTACACTCATTGAGTCGAAAAGGGCTGCTTGCTGAAACACCATGCCAAATTGTCGCCTCAGTTCGAGGAGCTCGCTCTGCGACATTGCTGAAATATCTTGGTTATTTACCAATACACGCCCACTGTCGGGACGCAGGAGTCCGATAAGATGTTTCATCAAAACGGATTTACCGGAACCGGAGAGCCCTAGGATAACTCGAGTTTTTCCTTCTGGAATGTTAAGGGACACCCCCTTGAGGACGTGATGACCCTGGAAACTCTTATGTAGATTATCAACTTCTATCACGAACCTAGAGTATAGCTCTTTGAAGTGCCGCTGGGAAATTCTTGGCCATTATGAGGCTGGAGAAAAGAGAAGCAGGATACTGGTGAGAATATAATCCAGTACAAAAATAGAAATAGAGCTGATGACAACGGATTGAGTGGTTGCCTCTCCGACTCCGCGTGCGCCCCCGGAGGCAAAGAAACCTTTGTAGCAGCCCACGGTTGTGACCAAACCTCCGAAGAAGACTGCTTTTACGATGCCTTGGAGAAAATCGTAGGGGTCGAGAAACCACTGAATTTTAGCAATGAATGAACCTTCATCAATTCCCAATACTCCCACTGCCATGCTGTAAGATCCAACGATAGCAATTAAGTCGAAGATAGCAGTGAGGGCTGGGACCATGATGGCTCCGGCGATTACGCGCGGGCTAACAAGGTATTTGATAGGATCTACAGCCATGACTTCCATGGCATCTATTTGTTCAGTGACTCGCATTGTTCCTAATTCGGTGGCCATTGAAGAGCCCACCCGCCCGGCTACCATCAAGGAGGTTAGTACTGGCGCTAGCTCTCTGCTAACAGCCATGAGTACGGTGGTGCCTACCATACTCTCCATTCCTACTTTGGTCAGGGCGTCAATGGATTGTATGGTAAAGACTGCGCCGGTGAAAAAGCCCGTAAGTAAGACTATAAAGAGGGAGCCGATTCCAACAAACTCCATATGTTGGATGATTAAGTGGCTTCGAATGGGGGGCTTGAGGCATAGTCTTAGGGAATGACCAAAGAATTGGCAGAGTCTCCCGAGTTCTCGAAAGAAACCGAGTACGTGGTTTCCTAATTCAGCGATGAAATTCACCCCTGAATCGTCCTTTTATTGATACGATCAATACTTTCTTGGGACTCGATAGCTAATGCCGGTTGTGATTTCATAGGGGATTGTTTTTGCCCACAGCGCCACTTCGTAGGCATCGATGGTCTCCTTACCTTGTTTTCCCAAAAGTACAACTTCATCGCCTATTGTTACGTTTTCTAGTCCACTGATATCGGCCATGCATAAGTCCATGCAAATATTCCCCACAATTGGTGCTCTTTTTCCACCGATTAAAACCTGAGCCTGGTTTCCCAAAGAGCGGGGGTAACCATCGGCGTATCCTACCGGCAGCGTAGCTATTTGGGAGTTGCGTGGGGAGCTCCAGCTTCCGGCATAGCTTACTGGGGTATTGGCTGGGAGCTCCTTGATATGAACGATACTGGTTTTCCATTCTAATGCTGGCCTGAGAACATGCTTGGACCGGGGATTGACAGGATCTAGTCCATAGAGTCCTAAGCCCACCCGCATTAAATTGCCAGGCGGCGGTTCTAGGAGTAGCGTCCCTGCGCTGTTGGCGACATGTTTGTACCGGAGTTTAAAGCCGGCCGATTCAATTTGGGCTATGGCTTGGGAGAATTGATGAACTTGCTGCGTGGTGGCTAGCTCATCACGCTGATCTGCATTGGCAAAATGGCTAAGAACGCCTTCCAATTTGAGATTGGGGTAGGAGGAGAGGAGCTCTAAGAACGAGGTGATTTCAGGTTGATACAATCCCAATCGACTCATCCCCGTGTCGAGTTTAAGGTGGAAGGCTTTGGGGGATGAACCGGCTGCATCATGCAGTTTTTTGAGGTGATGGAGTGTGAAAATAGCAGGGGTCAGATTGTGTTCGACCAAAGCCGTGTATCCATCTTCCAGGGCACCACCTAACACTAGAATAGGGGTTGATATTCCGGCTTTTCGCAGATGAACGCCTTCTTCCACTAGAGCGACCGCAAACGAGTTAACTCCTGAGCTTTCCAAGACGCGGGCAACCTCAATGTCGCCATGTCCGTAGGCATTGGCTTTGATGACCGCGCAAATACCGGCAGTGGGATGCAAAGCGGCAATGGTTTTGTAGTTAGAAACGATTGCATCAAGATTGATATGTGCGAAGGTTTTGCGGTGAAATGGGAGAGAGTTCATTAAAATAAGCGGTCCTAGTGAGATCTAAATTCCTAGTAGTTGAATGGCGATCCCGGAACTAGCGATAGCAAATCCTGCAAACACATTTCCGAATCGTTCAAGGAACGCAAGGCGAATGGATTTTATTCCCATATATCCAATGGCTACAACTGTGACCATTGTCCCAATGGTAGTCAAGCCGAATGCCGCCGAGATCAAAACAACCCAGCTCCAATGATGTTCGGCGGCAGGTGCCATCAGCATTGGAATCAGAGCTTCACATGGCCCAAAGACGAAAATGACGAAGAGGCTCCACGCGGTAAGGGTTTTTCCGGGGATTTCGTGCGCGTGGGCATGTTCTTTGTGGTGCGAGTGCAGGTGGGTATGGGTTATTCCGCCTTCATGATGATGTTCGTGGGAATGGGGTTTGTCGCGCAGGGCTTTCCATAGTGAAAACGTGCCGTAGGCAATACCGAAGCCAATAAGCAAATTGGCGGCAAGTTCGCCGCGAGATGATTCGATCCATTCCAGTTTTTCAAGAGCTACACCGAACCCAATGCCGACAAAACCAAGTAGAACCGATGATAGTACGTGGCCGAGGCCGCACAATGCGGTTAGCCCAAGTACCTTGCGAAGGGGCCAATTGCGGGCTTTGCCTATAACGATAAAAGGAAGCGAATGGTCTACTCCGATGAGGGTGTGAACAAAGCCGATACTGATGGCGGTTACCAGTAAAAGTGAAAGAGCTTCAGGGGGGGCCATTTATGGAACCTCGATTAAAACCGGGAAGTTACTTTTCCTAGGAGCTTCCGGTGAGTGACACTACCAAAGGAGCGACTGTCCGTACTTTGTTTTTTGTTGTCGCCTTCGATGTGAAATCGTTTTTCAGTTTGATTTTTCCAAATCTTGGTGATTCGTTTTACCATTGTGCGTTCTTTGTGGAAGGGATGCCTAACTAAAACAACATCACCAACCTTGGGAGCTACGGAATTGTACGCACGAAGATCAACCAGAATCTCTTGCCCATCGAGTAGAGTTGGAGCCATAGAGGCGCCGTCGATTTGAAGGCGACGGCGCTTTCGAACTAACCAAAGCAGATAGTCTAAGGGCTTTGGAGATGGAATAAGTAAAGAGTGACTCAGAGCTGGTGAACAAACAATGTCAACTTGCTCGCAGGCACTTTTGCTTAATTTCATTTCGGACTGCTCGCGAGCGGACAACGAAGTTAGCTAGCTGTATACCAGGCGACATCGCGGTCTTTACTTGCCCAGAACATGTCATGAATTCCCTTGATGGCGTCCATGAGTTCCTCGGCGTGTTCTGCGCTAACTTCCACTTTGACCGCGGAGCAAAGTTTGGTGGCTTTCCAGAAGGTGTCGTGGAGATTCGGGAATTTCTCTAAGTGCGGAGGCTTGAAGTAATCTGTCCACAAAACGAGCAATTCTTCCTTGGCGAGGTGGGCTTGTTCCTCTTTAATCGCGATATAGCGACTCATTGTGTTGTTATAGGCAGCCCAAGCTTTTGCATCTCCGTCGGTGGGAGGTACCATAGCAAGGATTTTCTTGGTCATTGAAACAGCGGCTTCAGCTGCAATGCGAGCCGAGGCTGGATCGTAAACACCACAGGGGCCATCGCAATGGGCTTCAACCTGAGAAGCTGGGTGAGAAGTTTTGATCTTATCTGCAATCTTGCGGAGCATAGATTCCTCCAAAGCTAAAAAATAAAT
>CAXGXL010000341.1:0-4885 GCA_964013555.1 uncultured bacterium | reverse complement strand
CAATGTGAGGCCGAAGGATTTCGTAAGATAACCTACTACCTTGACCGCCCCGACGTAATGTCAAAGTTCACAACAACCATTGTCGGAGACGAAAGCCTCTACCCAGTTATGCTCTCCAATGGAAACCCCGTAGAAGAAGGAAAGACCAAAGAAGGGCTGCGTTGGGTAAAGTGGGAAGATCCTCACAAAAAGCCATCCTATCTTTTTGCCCTAGTGGCCGGCCCTCTCTTGTGTATCGAAGATTCATTTCAAACCGCATCGGGGCGCGACGTTCAATTACAGATTTTTGTTGAACCTGAAAATGGCGACAAATGTGGACACGCCATGAAGAGTCTTCAACAATCGATGAAATGGGATGAAGACGTTTTTGGACTCGAGTATGATCTTGATATTTACATGATTGTAGCCGTCAACGATTTCAACATGGGGGCAATGGAAAACAAAGGCCTTAACGTCTTCAACTCGAAATACGTTCTAGCTCGACCCGATACCGCAACCGATACGGACTTCGCAGGCATCCAAGGAGTAATCGGCCATGAGTACTTCCACAATTGGACCGGCAACCGCGTAACCTGCCGCGATTGGTTTCAGCTAAGTCTAAAGGAAGGTCTCACAGTATTTCGCGATCAGCAATTTTCGTCGGATATGAACTCTGCCGCCGTTAACCGCATTCAAGACGTCAACCTTCTTCGAACCTATCAATTCCCTGAAGACTCTGGACCTATGAGCCATCCGGTACGTCCTGCCTCGTACATTGAAATCAACAATTTCTATACTCGAACAGTCTACCAAAAAGGTGCTGAAGTCGTTCGTATGTACCATACTCTCTTAGGCCCTGAGAATTTTCGAAAAGGGATGGACCTCTATTTCGAGCGTCATGACGGACAAGCGGTAACCACCGATGATTTTCTTAGTGCAATGGAAGATGCTTCCGGAATAGACTTAACTCAATTCCAAAAGTGGTATTCCCAGTCAGGAACGCCGAAACTTGAAGTAAGCCTAGTTTACGATGCAAAATCCAAAACAGCTACTCTTAAGACAAAACAATCTTGCGCAAAAACTCCCGGACAAGACACTAAAGCTCCGTTTCTTATTCCCCTAAGCGTTGCGCTCTTTGATTCCGAGGGCGTAAAACTCCCAATCCGGCTGAACCAAGACGATTCCCTCAGCGACAAAGACGTGGTTCTGAAAATAACCGATCCCGAACAAGAATTTGTATTTCACGGATTAGACACTGCTCCGGTACCGTCACTTCTGCGCGGGTTCTCCGCTCCGGTCAACCTGGAATACCCGTACTCCAATGACGACTTGGCACTCCTACTTTCATGCGACGACGACGCATTCGCTAGGTGGGAAGCGGGACAAAAGCTATACACTCAAGCTATCTTCGACTTATTAGAAGCCTACCGTCAAGGCAGCTCACTCCAATTGAACCCTATCGTTGTCGAAGCCGTAAGAGACGTACTCACAACCAATAACGCCGAACAGGCACTTCTTGCTCAAGCATTGAGTCTCCCAAGTGAAATAACATTGGCTCAACAAATGAAAACCGTCGATGTTGATGGACTGCATGTAGCCCGCAAGTTTCTCCAGCAAGAACTAGGAAAAGCCCTGCGTCACGAGTTCCAATCAATCTATGACGCGAACCAGGAGAAAAAGGAGTATTCGTTTGATTCTGAAAGCTACGGCCGACGTCTCTTGAAAAACATCGCCCTATCTTATCTGGCTGCAATCGACGATCCTCAGGCCCACCAGCTTTGCATGGAGCAATTCAAATTAGGACACAATATGACCGATGTCATATCGGCTCTCGGTTGCCTAAGCCACTCTAACACCAATCAACGCATCGATGCTTTCAATGCCTTTTATGAAGAGTGGAAGGGTGACGTTTTGGTACTAGACAAATGGCTGGCACTGCAAGCAACATCTCAAAGAGAGTCTACCCTAGAGGATGTTCAAGCATTAACTCAACACGAAGCATTTACCATGAAAAACCCCAATAGAGTACGTTCTCTCTTGGGGGCATTCACTCAGGAAAATCCAACAGGATTCCACGATAAGAGTGGTGCGGGCTATAAGTTTATTGCCGACAAAATAATAGAGCTCAACTCACTCAATCCCCAAGTAGCAGCTCGACTTCTCCGCACGGCATTTACCCAATGGCGTAGGTACGACGTCAATCGACAAGGATTGATGAAAGCCCAATTGGAGCGAATTGTGGCGACCGAAAATCTAAGCCCTGATGTCTATGAAATTGCGTCCAAGAGTCTAAAGTAGCAATTGCGCAGTCTTTTGGACCTGCTCACACGAACTTCCTATGGGGACTCTCTATGGATGTGTACAAATGCAGATTTCCCATACCAGAAGAAGAAAAATAGCACTTCTATTTGTATCTCCCACAAATAATCAGGGTGCTAGAGCAACTGAAAACGCAAACGCCGCTCCTGAATTGGTGCGACTTCCATCCACCGCCAAATAAAGTTTATCGGTTCCCGCTACAATGCCCTCACATTTTTCGAGTTCATTGTCCGTTGCCGAGCTACATTCCACAACCTGAAACGTGCTATCGGAACCGTAAACCCAAAGATCAACATTGGCGGTCATATTGGTCAGCCATAGATCATAACGACGCCCCGGAGAAACATTCACAGAATAAATGCTTGTATCAATCCCAACCTCACCAAAATGCACTAGCGGAGCAGCGCTCAATTCGAGAGTCTCCTCCTCAAAAGAAGAAGTCGTGAGCTCTAGTTCAAAGTTGGCCCCCTCCTCGGAATAGCTTCCATCGACAAAAACATAAAAATGGTCATCAAAGGGAATCTGATTGGGACATAATTCGCCCGAAAGTCCAACGGTAACTCCCGCACAATAAAAGGGCGCCTGGTACACGTATAAATCTACATCAAAACTTGGGTTGGAGACCGCGACATCTTGGGCAATTCCCATCTGGGCCGGGATAACGTAGAGCCTCTTCTCTGCTTGGATACTCAATGAATACGAATTTGGCGCAGCACCGAGAATTGTGGGCTCATAGACATGAATTGCAATCGTATACCGAGCGCCGTTGACACTAAACGATCCGTCCACCATGAAATAGACCGCATCCCCCCCAGCTCTTTGAAATTCACACAGTTCATCTTCTCTGCCCCATTTAGCGCCCATACAAACTGGAGCTCTGTAAGTCCCGTCGTTATCGTAATTGTAGAGATCTGCATCGCCCGTCAGATCTGAAATTAAAATGGAATAGAACGTTCCGGGCTCTATTGGAAATCGATAGTAGCTTTTTCCCCCAGCGCTCACGTAGTTTCCCTGCTGAACGCCGTCCAGGGGCGCACTCAGGTCCAAAGGATTTTCCTCACTGCCCTCCCCCCCAGAGTCCCCTGGCGTTGTCGAATCATTGTTGGGCTCAACTATCTGAAGAGAAATAGTGGCCTCGATTGCACCGGAGCTCACCCGGATAACAACCAAGCCCTCTGAAATTCCCCTAACGCGCCCATTGTCTTGCACTGCAGCCACTAACTCGTCTGAAGACTCCCATTGGACTTCATCGGTGAAATCAAGAGTAGTCCCATCATTTAGAGTGCCAGTAACCAGCAATTGGAGTGTACTACCGATAGTCAAAGTAGGACTCGGCGAAGAAAGTACCAGGCTCGTCAATATGCCAGCCTCCTCGGAATTTTGGACACTTAACTCTCGTGTAGCATTGAAACCCGACGAATAATGATTGAGACGAATTTGCGCCGTACCTTCTGATATACCTAGAACCGATCCTGTCGAACTAATCGTAGCTATAGAATTGTCCGATGAACTCCATGAAATACCACTGGTAAGTGCCTCTGAAGAACCATCTGCGTATACAGCGATAGCAGCCAATACCAATTCCTCATGAACACCGAGAACAGAATTCGCCGGATGTATTATCAAGTGACTCATTTGAGAAGCCGCTTGAGGGTCCGTGTTAGACACCACACTCAAACTCAAACTTGAACTTAGATTCGTCGTTGGCTCAATGGCGGAAATCGTTGTTGTTCCGCTTCCAAGGCCCAAAACAAATCCCGCGTCATCTACAGTCGCAATCTGGGGTTCCGAACTTATCCAGCTAATGTCCTGGAGATATTCCATACTACCATCACTATAGCGCCCTCGAACGGAGAGCTGGATTTCTTCGCCCAGTCCCAAAGTATCGGCATCAGTAACTATTTCAATTTGCACCAAGGAAAGTGGTTCGAGGTTCGTTTCAACGATGCTAAGGTTCGTTTCTCCCTTTTTCCCCGTAAGCACATCAATCGCAACAACCTTCACCTCACCAACACTGAACGTCGTTCCAAGGCCAGTGGGACTTATCTCTAGCACCTCCAGATTCGAGGATTGCCACATAACTTCATCTATTTGTGTAATGGAGCCATCTGAATAAACCGCGTTCGCAGAAAATTGAACCTCACTGTTGACCTCCACAGAAGAATCAAGAGGAGTAACAATAATCGCAGTGATAGTCGGCTGCGGCCCAGAACCCGGGGTCCGAATGTCGCCACAAGCCAAAAGCGAAATGCAAATTGCAAGAAAACAAAATCTAAGAAGAGTCAACCGGTATGACATAGAAGAAGTCCTTCAAAACTATCGCTTGAGCGAGTAAATCAAAGGAGGGCAAACCCCACCGACGGCTCACATACAAAGTTCCGATGAAAATGGGCTAAGTTCGCATAAGATTAATGGAACAAAGCACTGCCCCAAGCGAAGAAACTCACTTTCCCTCATATTATTAATAACTTAGAAGACCCCACTCGAATTCATATAACTCAGTGCAAATAAAGACCTACAAGGTGCTATTTTTCTCGTCAAAGACAATCGCCCCAATAAAACGAAATATTACTGCATTCGGCGATAA
>CAXGXL010000340.1:0-4890 GCA_964013555.1 uncultured bacterium | reverse complement strand
AAAAATTCCAAAGCAATCCCCCGATGGGCATCGCAACGAACCACTCGAGCAGCTAGTACAACCGTAGGTTTAGAATCACTCGAGATCTCACACACCACAAGAGTCCCCTTCGGGTAGGGTACAGAAGTTCGGATATACATCCCATAAGAGTTCATTGAAATCACCCGTCGCGAGGCTTGATTCGGTCGTAACTCCCGAATGAGCAAATTAGGCTGGTAGCGCATAGACCTTCTTCGCTCGGGTAGCTCCTTGCCCGGCGCTCCATCTTCTGAAATCCGATATTCTCTGGCCATCTAGCTCTACTTGCCTCTCTCGCTCGTGCACTGATTAATGGTCCAAAAGATACGAATTAAGCGCTACTAGAGCAAAAAATAGGCAAATTCTAAGTTACCTAGTCATCTAATTTCTTCATTCTTTCTAGTCGATCTATTCCAATGAACCTGTTAAAGAGGCTCCCATGGCCCAGGACTTCGTTAATTTAAATGCGCTTCTATCTACTCCTCACGCGTCATCCTCCCACGAATCCAGTAATACGCCCCTCTCACTTCTCAATGCCCCTGCGATGTCCCTCGATAAAAAGTATGGTGTTCTTCTCTTGGAGATTCTCTCAGCTTGTACCCGTGGGGAGCAACACAAACGAGGCCTGCATAAAATTAACATTGGTTTGATCACCAAGATTTTGACCCACAATGGAATAGATATTGAAACCCGCTTGATCTCCATGATGCTAAACTGGAAAAAAGCAGTCGGAGAAACTTATTTTCAAGCCACCATTCCGCAACGCTACGATAAAAGAAGTAAAAAGCTATATTTACACGTCAAGCACTCTACCTGGGCGCAACACTTACATATGACTCGAGATAGCTTTATCGAAAGCCTCCACCAAAAACTACCGCAATTTCAAATTGAGGATATTGTTGCGCAATTCAAAGACCTCACCAGAAGAGACTGGAAGCAATACTCAGGACAACTAGCCGGCACTATACGACAATATTACCGAAATGAAGATAAGGAATATCTTCTAGATTTTTTGGCACACAAACACACAAGTCGAAGCTGGACTCCACAAGACCGCGTATACTGCACAACATTTCTAGATGAGTTTTTAGCCCGGCAATACAAGGAGCAGCCACTTATAAAAGAACTGGTACTATTTAATGCTCCTGCAAGCTTTATGCGATTAGCGGACGACTGGGAAATACACCAACAGATCCTCAAAGAGGAAGTTCTTCAAAAAGTAGATGCGCCTAGTGTACCTCATCTCACGCGAGAGACCCTCCAAAACGTTGCAAACACATCCCAAGAAATAGCCGACAATGAACTACGAACAGCCTTCACCGAGTTAATGGCGCTGGCAAAACAAAGTAACCTTGAAGAACGTCCAGCCCCCCGTATCCCTAGGAGCGGGAAACCGAAGGTCGATAGCGAAGCAAGCGACTGATATTCTTTTCTTCCCAGGCTTTGCACCGACTGAAATCAGGATAACTTTCTTCCAGTATTCGAAATTCAGCGGAATGCACGCAGCGGCGCCCATTAACCGTTTCTTCCCCCAGAACCTCATGTAGCATTTCATGAAAAATAACCCAGGCCACATAGTAGTGCGGAACGAAGGCCTGGTCTAAGCAAGGGTGAATTCGAATCAAAGACTGCGCTTTGTCAAAACAACCCAATTGAATAGACCGGCGCCTTCGGCTGGAAGTCGTTCGGCCCCAGGTAATGGAGGCAGTGCATCGATTATGGAAAAACGTCCGGTTAAGATAGTCCTGCAGCTGAAGAAGGTCGTGGAATTTGCCGATAGGACGCTGCACGGAGGACGCTCGACGGTACTCTGAAATATGTGCTGCAATGTAATCATCAACAATCCGCCCGGAGTGTTTATCTTCATACACAATATAATGGGCCACCGAGATCCAGATTGCTTCAGGGGCATCGACAAACATTCTGTGGATTCGAATTGAGAATCTTGCCCCTTGCAAACGCCATGAAAGCATGGTCGAGCGATTCTCAGTGAAACAAATAGACACTGGCTTTCCGAGGAATTGCCCCAGCCATAAGGCTATGGGTTCGGGATTAGCTCTATCAATAAATGGAAAAACCTGCATAACTCTCAAGACTACGAGGCCAAACTCCCCGTCAAAATCCTTCTACCTATTTCACCCATTGGCACACTCGCATTCAATCTAAGAATAATCAAACAAATCAACGAACTCACCAGGCTACAGAGGCTTTTACTCATTTGGGCTCGCCCGAGGACCAAAATTTCCACAGAATTACTTTGGAGATGGACCACTTCCAACCTGCGCTCTTGTCGACCGAGTTTCATTTTCTCCAATCAATTCTTAATCGCCATAGTGTTCACCTCACAAAATGCTCCCCGCCATTCCCCCCTCAATCTCGCAAATCCTTTCGAAGCTAATTCGTCCTGCCCAAAACTAGCAAATGCTTTGTGGTTGGCGCTTGTGGGACAATTCTGACTCTCAGGAGTTTATTGAAAAGAAATGAAGTCGCTCCCCAGGGGCAAACAACACGATTGCCAAAAAGCAGAAAAAATGGCATTTTCAGACCCCCTGAGAGTAGGAGATACTTCTGAGCACACATCCAGATACAGGATTGGGTAAAGCTATCCGCATCGTTGTTTACCTCATGTTAGTCATGAGCGCTGGCACAACTTTTATATACGGTACTAAGTTGTGGACGGAAGCCGGCGTAGGGAACTTACCCTTGTGGGTTGCAGCGATTCCTACCTTCTGCTTTATCGCCTTCGTCGGAGTTTATACATTTGACCGACTCTTTTTGGTCAAAAAACGAGCATATTCGCCGGTAAGAGCCCTATTTCAAATTGCTCTAGCAATTATTTTTCTCACTACCCTCTTGCCAGACCAAGCCTCCAATTATCGAAGCGCCAAAGAGAGACGACTCACTCTCAGACCTGTCTCGCATCTCTTAGAACACAAAGATCCGAGTGTGCGTGCTGCAGCGTGCGAACTCCTGAGCTGGCGGGCCGAAACCAAGGCAATTCCTCAGGTTTTAGCCCTCACAACCCAAGATAACTCTAGCGCGGTAAGACAAGCCTGCGAAGAGTCTTTGAGAAGGCTTCGAAACACTAATCACAAGACTCCGCAAATACCTCAGCCCTAAAGGCCTCAATTTTCGTCGTTTCCGCCATCCATGCATTGGGTGAAAGCCCCGCCTTAACACAGGTTTGTTCCAAAAATTGCTTAGCATTCCAACCCCGGCTAATGGCCACCTGAGGTAATAAAACCCCCCTCCGGTGTCCCTGACTAACCCAAAGGCCATGCTTTCCCACCTCGATGCTCTCCACAGATATGGATTCCTTTGCACTCAAAATAGATATTTCGATATCACATTGTCGCAATTCATCTGCTTTCAATGGTCGAAAGCGAGGGTCGCAGGTTGCCGCGCTAATCGCCAATTCGCGAATGGTGACCCAAAGTGGCTTCAACGATTCAAAAGTTCCGATGCAACCCCGTAAATCGCCCCCTCGCTTATGCAACGAAACAAAGGCTCCACGTTGCAACATCACCTGCTCAGGCAGAGGCTCTGGAGCACTCTCTTCACTCTCCCGTAAAAAGTGATCAATCGACTGCCGGGCCCATTCCAAAAGCCATACACGGGTAGAACTCGAAAATTCGTAATTTTCCATTGGCAGACTCTCCAGAAATGGTTGGTTCCAAGCCGCTGAATATGGCACCATACAACGAACCGACGTCCCTGCTTAAAAATGTACTGGACAGGGACCACGAAAGCAATCAAGTAGATATTGGAATACCCCAAGAAGAAAGCAGGAAGAGATGACTGATGACAATGTTGTACTCTTGAGTAAAGTCAGCATTTTCAATGGACTCAGCCGGGAGGCACTGTTGGAGCTATCCCGCTCACTCAAGCCACTAAACCTGAGAAAAGATGCACTCGTGTTTGGAAAAGACTCTCAAGGAGATGCATTATACATCATTCGCTCCGGCCAGGTAAAAGTAGTACTCCAAAACGCTGACGGTAAAGAAATGATTCTCACCACATTCAAAACAGGGGATTTTTTTGGGGAAATGTCCCTCTTGGACGGGCAACCACGCTCAGCAAACGTGCTAACTAGCCAAAAGACACAACTCTTGACGCTTTCACGCAATGCTTTCGTGAGTCATATGGAGCGTTTTCCAAGCACGTCATTGCGCATTCTGGAAGTCATGAGCCAACGACTTAGACGAGCAGATGAAGTCATTGGTAACTTAGTTATGCTCGATGTCTACGGACGCGTGGCACGAATTCTTATCGACCTCTCCGAAAAAGAAGGAGAACCTCAAGCCGAAGGAATCCTGATCAAAACCCGACCAACCCAACAAGACATGGCTTCGATGATAGGAACAACCCGAGAGACAGTGTCACGAGTTCTCTCTGAATTTCAAAAACGCGGACTCTTGGTAACCCAAGGAAAGAGCATTCTTTTGAGCCATAGTTTTGTCGAATCAATGGATGACTCAGCCGCCGAAAAGCACTTCTAGAACAAAAGAAGAGTCACTCAATTCTCTGACCTCTCAAGAAGCTCTTTAACTTCCCCCCACAGATTTGAATTCGTTTCTCTTTCCAAGTAGTTGCGGTAAGCTTTTCTACCTAGTTCGTACTTCTCCATCTTAACCAAAGCAGACCCCTTCCCGCGATACGCAACCGCTAGAGTCGGCTTGAGCTCAAGCGCCTTCTCAAAATAAGAGAGTGCTTGTGGAAAATCGCCTTTAAGAAAAGCTGCATGGCCTGCTTGATAAGAAAACCAAGCTCTTTGAGATCCTGAATAATCTCCATTCAAAATAGCTTTCGCCTCATCCGTGGTATCTAAATCCACAATCAGCGCGACCCAAGTAGGGCTCTGATAATCCACAA
>CAXGXL010000339.1:0-4895 GCA_964013555.1 uncultured bacterium | reverse complement strand
TCCACCAGGGATTTCCATAGCGCAGTTCACTAAGAACCCGATGATAATCATCCGGAAACGTTTCTGCTTTCAGGGGAGTTGGAACAAACTCATCAGCAGCAACCTCGTACTCCGAATCAGCATCCAGCTCCATTACCTTTCTCATCGAATCAAAGAGGGTCGAACGAAGTCGATTGGTATCCGCGGCTGTAGCAACGGTTGCACCTTCTTCACACGCCGTATCTTCCCAAGCAATATCGGCGTCCGGACGTGACAAGGCACCATATTCCTCAAGATAATCCTGAATCATGAAACGATAATAATCCAAGCCTATATTGTATAAATTGAGATTAGCACTAATCAACTCGCCTGTACGAGGATCTGCAGAGGACGGTCCGTAACCAAGAAGTCCCTTAGTTGTATCGATATCGTGATGCCAAATTACAAAGCTATACCGAATGTCTCCAAGGTTTCGTTCAATGCCACCATCGTTGTACTCTCGAAAGTCAATTCGCAGCTTGGCGCCGGCTTGAGCAAAAATCTCGTTGGTTTGCTCCTTTATTTCACTGAACATGGGCTTGAAGCGTGGCGGAAATCCTTTATGAAAATAGAAGACAACCGGCTCTTCGCGATTGGGATTCCAGCGATTGAGTAAACTCTTGGCGCTAAGAATCCCAGTATCGTGATCTCTAAAGAGGTTTAAAGTCTGAAAAGAACCATACTTCTTGTTGACCAAATCCTTTTCACCTATGACCTCTGGAACATAATCACTGGACTTTGGCCGATAAAAAGAGAACCGATACTGAATACTCGCAGTACCAACATCATGGGCCAGTGAAACAAGATCATAGCACCGCCCCTCAACCGTTAGGACGTAGTTCGCCTCAACAACCCAACTAAGGTGTTGGCTTTTGGGATCCCATTCAAACGAGTTAGGAACCAGGCTGGTACCCGTAAGAGCAGCACAGTCTTTTAGAAAATCGCCGTAGTACCAAGCAAAATTGGATATAGGATCTAGGGAGGTATCTTCAAAATCTATCTTAAACTTTTGTCTCCTCATCCATGGTTCTTCGGTGTTTTCCTCCAGAAAATTCGTACGCTCACCGTCGAGAGTTTCTCTCAACTTAACATCGACATGAGCTCCCTTGAATTCGACCATCACCCTATCGGTGGTTGTGGCCAGGTCATCGTTAGGATCCTGGGAATCGTCGTGTTGCAGTCGACGTGCATCTAGAATCTGCATACTATTCTCAGAAAATCGCACATTTACCAACGACAAATCGCTCTCGAGGCCCGGCCAAACCAAGTCCCCAACAACATTTGGTGAACTCGCCTTAACTGCGGTGACCTTGTAGAGCCACCCCTCGCTGGTTAGTTCACTTTTCGACAGATAGTTTGACTCATCGTTCAAACCATTTCTAAGCGGTCGGTGCTCAACGCAGGCAACTGCAGCCACACTAAAGCAGGCCAAGAGCAAACAACTAATTTTGGTTCTGAATCTCATCGTTTTCATTCTCCTTATCGCCAAATTGCAGCGGTGACCGCACGGCCCCCGATAGTGACTAGCGAGACCTTTTCGCGCAAGGAAGCAACGCTATCTAGAACATTTCCATTTTCTGAGTAGTTAAAAACAATTTCGCAATCTCGTGCAGCGTCTCGGCCGACAAGAGCCTCCCAAGCCATGAACTTACGCCGAATGTCGTCGCCGTAGCTTATTTCAAGGCCGGGGCACAAACTCATCGAGCCTTTAAACACAGGCTGGACTATCTTGCCGATGGTCCCGTCTGCTTCAACGAAAAAGAGAAGGGAGCTTTCTTTTCCATAGAGATATACTTCATTCGCTGGAATAAACTCGTATCGCTCGCCTTGAATTTGGCGGGTGAAGCCGGCCTGATCCCGCAGGGGAGAACCGGCAACGGTCATAGAAGTCGTGACCATCTCGTCAGTGTAGTAGGAGAATGCGTCAACCAAATCTACTTCGACAGTCTCAAGCTGGCGATCGAAGCCGGTCACTCTAATGCCGTCGCCCCCTAATCCAAAGGGGTTTCCGTCTACCTGAGACATCCATAATTCGTAATGCGGAATTTCAGGCATCCCCATAACACTGGTCAGCCAAGAACTCGTATTGTTGAGAAGCGCGTCAGTCTCACTATAACCACGCTCCACAGTGATGTAGGTAACGGCTCCGAAATAGAGACTGTATTGAACCATCAACCGGTAAGGCACACCATCGACCATAAAGTGAGAACGGCCAATAGACCACCGCAATGTGTCCGCGGTTCGGAATACCGTAAAGGCATCCGCTTGGTCGGAACCGCCGTGGCTTAAAGCGCTCAAAACAGAGGCAACAAAAGGCTCAATGAGAGACACATCCCCCAAAACCCGGACGTCAACCATAGCACGCTGCTCCGGACTCATCCCGTCAAAGGTAGATTGAACATCCGCTAATACCTGAGGTACCCAACTTCCGGTAGGTGTCATCAACTCACCGATACGCGAAGGCTCGGTGGAGAGTAAAGGGGTTGTTCCATCCGCATCGTAGGGAATAGGAGCGTTGTAGTCAGCAAAAGGATGATTTTGAGGCGCATTCTCGTCCAATGCGCTAGCCAAAGTTGCCTTTAGCTTTTGTTGATACAGGAGAGCAATTTCGTGAGGAATGTACTCAGCAACCGTAGCGCTAAGAGACCGACTGAACCCGACTCCATAGAGAAGATCCGCGTCTGCGGGACGTGCACCGTCTGCCAATAGACCGCGCTGGCTGGTTTCGCGCAAGAAACTCAAGGTGAGGCCATTAAACCCAACGTTGACCGAATCACGCTGAGTAGAGACTTCGTAGTTGACCCGGCTAAGCGTTAATTCACTGGTGCAGGCATCCCTATATTCCCGCCAGCTTAGAGTACCATCAAGGGCAAAGCTGCAATTAGGAAGGAGTGCATTAAGAGAGGTAAGAGCTGGTGCAACGCCGCTTTCATCTCCGAGGCTAATTTCCATAGCAACCTCGAAGGGCGCAATTCTCACCGGCTCGACGTCAACAAACTGCAGATTTCCGTCCTCAGAGAATCCCAAAACCACCCCGGAATCCTGAAAGAGCAAATAGGTCGGCTGAGGCGTAATGGGATCGCCTAAAGGAAAAATTACATCGCACAGCTTCGCCGCAACGCAATCAAAATCCGCAGGAAGGGGCTCAGCATCAAAAAACGTTTCGCGAATCATACCGTAAATAGAGGTAACGGTTTCATTAGATGCCCAGTCTGGGTAATTCTGCAGCTCCTCCCCCGCTAACTGCATTTCTTCAAAAAGCCGAAGCTCCACGGGCTGCGCAGCACCATCGATAGTGACGTTACCTGTGAGCGTACCCAAATACTGACCGCCCACCTCAACCGTTGTAATCAAACGAGTTTCAGGCTCGAAAAATACAATAATGTCGTTTAACGGCCCCCAGGTCAGAGCGTTGGAATAAACACCCCATGGGTCACAAAATGTGCCAGGATTCCAGGAGCCATCCGCGGCTCTCGGATTCGGCACCCCTAAAAGGGCATCCGCATTCATAGGCGCACCCTGGTCATCCCATAGAGGAATTCCGCCGGCGGAGACATCTGGATGGATAGGTTGACTAACCATCCACTCAATCAATTCCTGGGCCATAGTCTCATCACAGAATTTGGCACGGCCTTGGCTGTCATCAGCCACACCGGTATCAAATTCTTTATCCCCATCTTGGGTCCAGGCGGTACCACTGCCACCATTTTGAATGGCTGGATCGCCGGTATTCGGTTGAAATACCTGCTTGGGTCCGTCCTCACATGCGTATAAACACACCGCTACGGCGCAAATCATTAGTTGGATTCGCATTTTGCTCCTCGACTTTTCTGAAAAAAAATTCGGAGAGTACATGCAAAATTTGGAGCTCAAATTCAATAGGACAAGCGTAAATGTTGGAAACCATACGGTAAATAGTGCGAAGCTAAAGTTATTAAAATGTTGAATTGTAGAAGGTTTCCGAAATGTACTTTTACAAAAAAAAAAGAGCACCGACACAACGTTTATAAGGATGCCAGTAGTTGCGAATTAAATCGTAGAAATAGCTGGTTTTGATAAATCAAAAACTCAGTATTAAAACATCAAAGAAACGAAACTTAAGTATTAACGTGAAGGCCATCCCCTCCTAGGGCACAACAAGAAAAGCTCTATACTGATGAACCTGCCCCCTTATGAAAGGTCGGTCATCAAGCGAGGGCCTAAAGCGCCCTCCTTTTTAACTTTGCCAAAACGGTCGGTCATCCAAAACTGCTGCGCCGATAATCTGCGAACCAACGTCTAGCTCGACCTCCTTGGTCTCAATAGAATGAACTTCGACCACCCCCAGGCCGATGGTCTCCCCACTATCTAGCTGCACAAACGAAGAGACTTTACCAAGAGTTTTTCCGTCTTTTTTGATTCTTATGACTTCACCAGCGGGTAGAAGGGCCTGGGTAGAAAAACCCATTAGCAAACGCTTAACCTTGTCGTAAGAATCCAATCGTGAAATCACTTCCTGACCGATATAACACCCTTTATTCCAGGCAATGGCGTCACGGTTGAGACGAAGTTCCAATGGGCTAACCTCTTTGGCATATTCCCACAAGGGCGAGGGAACACCGGCCCTAAGTCGGCATGCTTCCATTTGCTCCAAAGAAGCCTCTACCAAACCACGCTGTTCCAAGTGGGCCTTAAGTTCATGTTCCTGCTCAACCGTTACCCAGCCCTCCAATCGATTACCATACGCCTCAAGCCCACGGTAGAAGTACCCGCCGTACCGCGCATTGACCTGCCCAAACTCTACGTCCACTCCTAAAAACGAGTGAGCTTCTTTAGACTGGACAACGCAGGCGCGCACGAGATCACTGTGATCTTCCAAAACCACATCTTCCATAATG
>CAXGXL010000338.1:0-4896 GCA_964013555.1 uncultured bacterium | reverse complement strand
CCCCGAATATGAAAAAGAGATCGACACTTATTTAAAACATATCAGATATATCACACAATACAGCAAATTCTTTTTTGTACTTAAAACGATGCCCGAATGGCTCGACCAAAAAATCACAAAAATGCTCCATAAATTTTCCCGTAACTGGTGGGCAATGACCACCCAAGAAGTTTTTGATGAATTAGAACTTCCAGAAAAGTTACAAACTCTACTCTCAGTACATTGGGGTTACTATGGCTCCGTACCTCGTGATTCTAGTTTTGTAATTCACGCTTTAACTCACACACACTTTTGGAATGGCGCCTATTACCCAGATGGCGGGTCAAAGGTTTTCGCAGAAACATTTCTCGGCAATGTAATCGAAAACAAAGGTGCAGTTGCGACTAATGCAGAGGTAGCCAGCTTAATAATCGAGAAAGGTAAAGTGTTGGGTGTTGAATTAAAAAACGGCAGAAAAATCTATGCCAACAACGTCGTTTCTGCAGCCGGCGCTAAAACAACCGTAAATCGTTTATTACCAACATCCTTAAAAGAGAGTTCTTGGGGAAAACAAATTGCTGCCGTTGCCGATTCTCCTCCGTACATATGTCTCAATTTAGGTTTCAAAGGTGATATTCGCGCCGCTGGCGCCAAAGCCTCTAATCAATGGCTTTTTAACACCTGGGATAACAACGTAACTTATTGGGACATATCTAACCCCGATGAATTACCACACATTTTATATCTTTCATTCCCTTCATTAAAAGATCCGCAGCACAAAGAAGGAAAGTCGCAAAAGCACACTGGCGAGTGCGTAACGTTTCTTACCTACGACCATTTCACCAAATGGGAAGGTACAAGCCATCAAGATCGGCAAGAAGATTACAAGGCGCTTAAAGAATCGATTGCCGAACGCATCCTCGAACAGTTGCGAACTCATTTCCCGCAAATAATGCAGCATCTCGACTATTACGAATTGTCTACACCGCTAACAACTATTGATTACACTCGAGCTAGCAAAGGCGCTATTTATGGGCTAGCAGCCACTCCGCAGCGCTTTACCAATAAGGCACTCAGGGCACGCACCCCACTGCGAAATTTTTATATGTCGGGAGTTGACATCGCCTCTCTTGGTGTTGTTGGCGGCATGGTGAGCGGAGTTCTAACTGCTGCAACCATGAAAAAACAACTCTACCTCAAGCTTTTGTGAGTAATGAAGCAGGAACTAGGGCAAAGTAGACCTTAAGTTCAACTAGGTATGCCGATCCCTAGTTCCGGCTTCAATTCTGCTTCCAATCAAAAAAAGAGTCGTGAAAATTCCGGGGAACCTCGTACTCTACTTCGAAACGACGCGGTTAATTGCCTCAACCAAAATCGAAATACCGCGTTCTAACTCTTCAGCAGGAATATTTCCCGCCGGGGTAACCATAATTCGGTTTTGAATACCAAAATAAGACGCTCCCATTTTGCCAGCCTCTCGGACAATTTCTTTTACAGTCTCCGCCGGCAGAGGCTCTTTGGACTGACAATCCTGCAACACCACAGTTTGCAAAGCACCTGTACCCCTAATATCGGCAATGGACGGACACACCTCCTTCTTAGCCTCCAACATCTCCTGGATCTTATTCCCTAGACCCACAACATCACTCAAGAACTCAGGGGTCCGAAGTTCCTCACAGGCCAAGGCAGCAGCCAAACCATACTCATTTGCCGAGTTAGTAGAACCATACATAAATGGTCTATTTTTGTACGATTCAACCATATCCGGATCTGCGATAACCAAAGTAGAGAGGGGTGTTTCGCAATTGTTGAGGTTTTTAGCCAAAACCAAACCATCCAGATCCGTGATGCCATGGCGTCCAATGGCGCTCGATGCGTGCCCCGTCCGTCCCGCGCCTGACATAACCTCATCAAAAAATATCTTTCCCCCTTTTCTATGAACCAGGTCCGTTAATTCTCTCAACCACCGCGTATACCCCACCAGGCCTGAAGTAGAGCCCCCTTCTGGCTCCAAAATAACGCCATCGAAATCAGCCACAGAATCGATTAGCTTTTCACTTAGAGCTAAAGCCGCATCAATATCTTCTTCCCGCTGTGGGTGCGGCAATTCGGGTCGAACCGGGGCGACCACCATCCCCTTCTTGCTTTCTTTACGGGGATCCGTGCCAAAAAGAGCGCTGGCCAATCCACCACCATGAAAGGAGGGGTTCTTCGTGAAAATCGTCCCAACTTCCCCATTCTTTCTCCCCTTCGCTTTGTTTTGAAAATCCCAAATAGCGTAAGCCGCTGCTTCAACTCCGCTTTGGCCATCGCTGTATGGGAAAACAACCGCTTGGGGATCTAAACCAAGGTTCTCCAGCAATATCTCGTGAAATTTTTCGCGGTTCCGAGTCATCTCCCGCGGTGGAAGTCCACCTAGTCCCATCTCTAGGGTTCGCTTAATCGAGGCATTCACATGAGGGTGATTGTAACCGAAGAGCTTACTCACCAATGACGACATGTCAATCACACTTCTCTTTTGACCTTGTGCATCAATCACTTGCCATACAGACCCCTTTGCGGACAAAACCGTGTGATCAGTAGGCATGCCCACAGGAGTCCACGGGCGACCGTGATAACGTCGAAAAGAAGTTTCTGCCACATGGGGCAACCGCAGTCCCGCACGCTGAGTCTGGGTTCCCGTTCTAAAATACGAATCTCCCAACCTGGTTTGATTACCGTTCCTAACCACTCCAGTGCTGACTTCAGGAGATACCCTCGGACGGTTAAAAATTTGTTTATTCCTAATAACAGAATTGAATAACGTTCTTTGCAGCTTCATTTTCAAACCCCTTGTGCGGTAGCCTTTTCGGAAAAGAACAAGGTGCGAACGTAAAATATCTCCTTGAGATATATTATTGCGTCTAGAGCCGCATGCCTCTGCACACCTGTTAACGGTTTCTCAGAGACTTGCTCACTTAGCGCATATCGATACGAAAGCCGCACCTTGGCTTCACAAAGCTAATTGTAATCTTTTGTTTGTCGGGGACTTGGTGGCCTCGAACTAGCTCCCTTTATCGCCTGCTTATCCATCTTGTTGCCCCAAAAAACAAAAAATCCACCTCCACTTTCACGATCCCACTCACTTCCAAGATGATTTTTCGTCCTGTCTCCTAACCGGTTTGCCTAAGAGTAATCGGGCCCTACCCCATTAGTGAGCCTATTAAAATTCCAGCTCCCCCCCTCCGCCATAAAGAACAGGTCCATTCTAAACAACACCCTCTCTAGGAACATTCGGTCTGTAATGAACTAATTTCATTGAGTTCCTCAATTACGGGTGCCTCTGGTTCCTGCTGCCACCGTGGGCCCATCTGCACCGACTTAGTAGAGCGCTGGCCAGGTTGATACCGGCGGTGAGTTCCTAGAAAATGGGTCTCAATTTCCATGACTTTTTAGCCTCCAAATAAGAATTACAAGCATGCGGCGCCTAGGAGCTTCGGATAAATCTTCAGCGGCCAAAAGAGCAAAACCGCCCGCGTTCGAACGGATCGATAGCCGAAGAAAACCAAGAAGTAACGCAGGATTTTAGGCAAAAAAACTCTTGAGAAATCAAGAATAAATGAAGGAGAACTCCTTCTTTTCCGCTTTATCAGTGAAAACTAAAGGCTTTGGGCTTCAGTTCGAGGTTCTACTTCATCGTGCCCATCGTTCTCCATCGGGCCCTGTTCAATTATCGTTGGGGCGATTAAAAGGCCCTTAAATGACGCGAGGAATGATTTTATACGGAACTTGCCGGCAATACGATTTCCAGTCCTCGCCGTATTTATCCGCGCAGCGATTGTCGTCTCGAAATGCCCTTTCCGTGAGCAGGATAGCCAAAAAGACGACGTAGAAATAGGGCAAAGCGTGGTCGAATAGAGCTGGGACGGTCCAAAAGAAAGCGCCGAGCACTTCGGGGACGTAGTGAAAATGCCGTGAGACGCCCCACCAACCAGAAGCCAGTAGGAGGCTTTGTTTCTTTTCACCTTTTTCGGTGACGTAGTTGCCAACGATAATTTTTGGCGGCTTTCCCCATACAGTGCATTCGCCGTTTGAGGCACGAACGCTTTGGCGCTGGTGGTCGGCCCAATAATTGGTAAAGATGGCCAGTGTTCCCAAAACGAAAATAATCGAGGACCACATCAGGCCGAGGGTGTGGGGATTGCCGACCATATAGAGGGAATGAGAGGTATAAATTGCTGGGACCCACACAAGGCAACCCCAGCAAATATAAAAGCCAGCGCGATCGTGCATGATATCAAGCGAACGAAGGTAACCGGTTTCCCAATAGAAAAATTTCGCGATGTAAATCAGCTGCAAGGCAACAGAAACAAAGAGGGCATCCGTAAGGCCAGTAAGCTCGTGCTGCTTGGCGGCAAAGGAGAGAATAATCAGTGGCCACCCCATCATACCAAAGCGGCAATTGGTGAACATCTTAACGTCCCAGCCAGCGATGCGTGGGTAGAGTTCGGTTCCCCAATAATAATCAAAAATGAAATTTCCGGTGTGGCTCGAATCCTTGGTGGAGGGAGAAAGTCGTCCTTTGAGGTAGAGAATCAGGCAGAAGACGAGGCTAAATACATTGAGTGCGCCGAGAAGTCCGCCAAAATTGTCGTAAATGATAGCCGGGGAAAAAAGCCCCAGAGGGTAGGAGCATAACCAAAATGTAAAAAGCGTGACTAAAAACGCGGCCACCCCATTGGCTTTATAAACAGGGATATTCCCCGCAGGGGTGGTCGGACCTTCAAAGCGTTTGCCCGGAAGAAGCCTCATAAGCGCCAGTTCAAAAACGGCAAAAACTCCAATCATGGTCCACGCAGTGGAGGTACCCCAGAAAACAGGAGCCCAAATTTCGCCGATAGTCCCGAGGAAACCGTTTTGAACAAAGAGCTGGGTTAA
>CAXGXL010000337.1:0-4897 GCA_964013555.1 uncultured bacterium | reverse complement strand
ATTAATAGCTGCACGAAAATTCCAGGCCCTTTCAACCGCAAAAAACCTTGATATTTCCCCCCTAGCTTTTTCGGAAAACGCACTAGAGACTCAGAGATTTCGGGTAGTTGGGCCTCGTCAAGTTGACAGACCACCTTGCCGGCTGTTAATTCGCTACGGTTTATACGTTCAGGCTTTTGGGGGTCTGAATTCAACATCGACACTGAATCGGAGAAGTTCCCAGATGGCTAATGACAGTGCGACCTCGGAACGCCGGAAAACGGACATTAAAGTTCTAATTAAAGACCTCGAAGCGAGCTTTAAAAAAGATCCTACGGCAACAATATCTCAACTCGCCGAAGCCTATCTGCAAGATGGGCGTCCAAAAGATGCAATTCGAATTCTAGAGAAATCGGGCAACGGCAAGATCGAAAACCAAGTGCTCCTAGCACAAGCTCTTTTCGATAGCTTTCAAAACGCAAAAGCAGCCGAGGCAATTCAAGAAGCATCCAATAAAGGAGATCTCGGAAACAATCTACGGGCGCAAATCTTGCTCGGAGAGTTGGCTGTCGAGAATAATAAAATTGACCAAGCCAAAGACCACTTTCGAGTCGCCATGAAAATTGATTCCAAGGCTCACCGCCCGGCAGAACTCCTGCGCAGTCTTGGTGAGGATGTTCAAGTACCCGAGTTGGGGGAAGATCCTAATGAAGTAGTTGGATTTCGCACGGAAGACGAAAGTCAGCTAAACACGCCAGCGAAGGCTATCGGGCAGGTTATTTTAGCAGCCGCTGTCTTAGGAGCGGCACTGGCTGGCTATATTTGGAAAGCAAATCTAGACCACACAGCAAAAACACTTGCGGTAGAAGCGATCCCGCTTGTTGCCATGGGCGATATTGAGAGCCTTCGAGAAGCTGAATCCAAGTACAATGAGATTCTTGAAATTTCTTCCAGCAACGCGCACGCAATTGCAGGCCAAGCTTATCTACAAGCACTTTTGTGGATAGACCATGGAGTCGATGGAGCCAAAGAAAAAGCTCTGGACTTTACCGAGCAAGCAACCGCTGACGATATTCAATTAGGAGACCGCTATGCCGCAGAAGTTTTGGTCGCCTACGGTTCCGAAGACTTCTCCCTTGCAGAGAAAATTGTAGAGGAAGTTGCTACCAAAGGTGGCGTTTCAGAAAAGCTCAATTGGGGACTTGGATTGACTCTCGAAAAAACAGGCAAGGTGAAATTGGCTCGCGAAAACTATCGCAAGGCCCACGACTTAAAATCAAAAGTACCCCACTATGCGGTTAGCCTTGGCGATAATTACGATGCAGAAAATGACAAATTTAATGCTGCGCTCTACTGGGCAAAGGCACAAGCTTCCAATAGTACCTACGTTCCAGCAGCTGCAAGAGAGCTGCTAGTCCGAATTCGCAAAGGGAACCCCAAACCAAAAATAGAAGAAGATCTCAAGCGGCTACAAAACCTAAGCCCAGAGTTACTCGGCAATTTGGATAAAGCCGCTATTTTTGAAACTGCAGCTGCCCTTGCCTATCGTGAGGGAGATGGTCCAGCAACGGTGAAAAATGCCCAACAAGGTCTTCAATTAGCCCCTGATGACTCCAGGCTTACTCTCCTCGAAGCCCTTGGAATGTTGCATGGCGCCGAAGGTGAAAAAGCTGCCGAAACCAAAAAGACTGCTCTTACAAAAATTAAGTCCCTTTACACCAAGAATCCACAGGGTACTCGCTACCTTCACGCGGTCATTGATAGTCATTTGGACCACGGATTTTACGATGAAGGAATCGAGTTCGTAAAGACTCTCAAAGAACCGCTACTTAAGTCGGCAGCCATTCAAACTAAATTAGGAAATGCGCACCGACTGAAAAAAGATTTCGCCAATGCCAAGGTTGCATTTGATGCCGCCTTGAAAGCTCGAAAGGACTTCCCTGATGCTTTGCTTGGACAGGCAATTTCTTTTTGGAACCAACGCAAATACGATGATGCGAGAAGCTGGTTTGAAAAAGCAGTAAACGCTAAAACAAAATTTGCCGAAGTATACGAAAACATCGGTCTTATGTTCTTGGAGCAAGGCGCTCCCCGGGATGCCAACACACAACTAGAAGAAGCAGATCGTCAATACCGAGCCCAAGGCAAAGGAAAGCGAGAGTTAAGCTCCTTCTACAACAAAGTAATCACGGCATTTGAAGCCAGGCGACAAAGTACGATTGCCCGAGCATGGAAGAAACGCCTTGCTGACCTTGAAACGCCCGCTCCTACAGGTACTAAAACTCCAGAAACAAAGAAATAGCCTCGCCTCGAAGCTTCTTTTCAAAGCTTGTGTTTAGCTTAGGACCTTATTTCACGACGAACTTCACTTAGCTTTCGCACTTGGACTTCTAGTAACGAAAAAGCCCTTACGTTAGCTCCTAAAGTTCTCTCCTACTCGAATTAAATAAACCAGAATTCACCGAGTAGAGGAGCCGACTCCCTCTAGCAACCAAACTCGGCTTTCTTTTGTTCATCCACTCCCACAAGGCCTTAGCCCTAGCTTTCCCACTTCCGTTGCTCATAGCTCTCGATGAATTCTCAATTGCTCACGTAAGTTCTCAAGCTCTCTATTTGCTCTTCGCTTCCTAAAACAATCATCGTGTCTCCCCGGTTCAAAATCGTATTAGGTCCCGGATTGTATTGAGCGTGCTTCGACTCATCGGACTGCTGGCGCATGGCCAACACCACCAGTCCCGTTTTCTGCGGAATTCTGGCATCAGCCAAGGTTTTTCCAACCAGCACTGAGTCCGCTGCGATGACGGCTTCTTCCAGGCGCAACGAAAGTCCTCGACCTTCTGTAGCGGCATCCAAAAAACTAACGACCGAGGGCCTAAGAAGTGTCGCAGCCATTCGAACAGCTCCGGTTAGAGTGGGAGAAATAGCATGATTTGCCCCCGCTCGACGCAGTTTGTCGAGAGACTCTTCATTGTAGGCGCGTGCAACAATTTCCATATCGGGACGCATCCCTCTTGCAGTTAAGCATAAAAGCAAATTCTCCGCATCATCCGTAAGGCAGGCCGCAAGGCCCCGAGCTTCATCGATTCTTGCTTTTGCGAGAGTTTGCTCCTTGGTTGCGTCCCCTTGAACCACAATAACGTTGTCGGAATTCCCTAGAGATGCAAGAGCGGGTTCGCTGCTTTCTTCAATTATGACGCAAGAAAACCCCATATTGCGAACTTCATCAACAATAACCCGCCCCATCCGCCCCCAACCGCAAATGATGTAGTGGTCTTTGGTTTCTGCCAACTTCTTTTCCATTTTATACCTTTCCAATAAACCACCTAGATCGGTCTCAATAAAGATGGCGGCAAAAATTGCCCAGCACAGGCCAAGACCAATAACGGAAAAACCCAAGAGAATCATGGTAAAGACTCTCCCGCCATCCGAAAGGGGATGAATTTCACCAAATCCAACCGCTGTCACCGAAATCACAGACATATAAAGAGCGTCCAAAAAGGACCACCCTTCTAGATGCATGTACCCGAGCGTACCGACGATTAGTAAAACAAGTAAGTACGCAAATACCCACAAAAGCCGCGCCTTAAATGGACTCAAAGCTTCTCGCATAAAACTCGTACGGTCATGAGAAAATGGACTCGTATATGGCGATTTGCTACTCACCCTAAAGTGCTTTCCATCATATTGTCCTACCTTACTGCTATTTTACGGTAACGCATTGCCCCCAAGAGGATCAGGCATTATCTTCAATTCGTCCCCCAGAGTACGAATCAAGTCAACAACGGAGACTTGCTCTTCGAATCTCCCCGCTTGAATGTTATTTCCCCACAAAAAAACCGGGACATGACGATCGTAGTACCAGGGTGAGCCGGCCCTCGTTCCAACTTTCCCTGCCTCATTTTCGTCAATCGTATAGTAGGGCTTAAGTACTAATACCACATCAATGCTCGCTTTATCGGCAATGCTCTCTAACATCGCTCCAGCAATGGGATCGGGATCATTTTCAAGCTCATCAACTCGCCATGCATTATAAATAGCGGAGTGCGCTCGTAGAGCGTTGACAACCACCTCTTGCACTTGGGCTCTATCGAATAAAGGAGTGTGCTTCAATTGAAGAAAAGGAAAATGCAGTGTCTCTACAAGGTCCCGGTTGCCAAAACGTTGAAGCAAGATATCTTTTAAATAGTCTATTATCTCCTGATTCCTGAGTCGCCGCCCCGTCTTATTTTGGGTATGAAACTCTTCAACCATAGGAGCAATGCCGTTTTCAGATGTCACAGCTACGAGAACGCGTTTACCGGTGGCACGTTGCAAACTAACAAGAAAATCCCCCAGTACCCTATCAAGCTCCATTAAGGCAGAAATCCTCTCCAAGCTGAAGGGCCCAAAATCCTCACCGACTGCTCCCAGAGCAGAGAAGCCTGTCACCAATAAGTCTACATCTGCATCTCTTCCCAAGTCTAATCTAGAAACTAAGTGACTACTCAACTCGCCAATAGCACGATCTGAATCGGGCGTACGTAGCCATTGCTGCCAAAGCTCCGAAATCTCTTTGGTTTGGATATGATGGGGAAATGTTGTGCCATAGCCCCTATCTCTTTCTCCCGATCTCAAATCAGCCCACTGTGAGAATGGTTTTGGTAATGCAGCCAATTCCCATAGCCGAGAAATACGTTCTGGTGAGGCTATTGAGTCAAAAAATCGCACGCTCCATGGAGGCGCCTGCACATACTCCCCCCCAAGCTTAGCATCCAACTCGAAATCATTGGAGCCAAACCACAGCGATAAATTAGAACTGTCCCCCGTCAGAAGCTCTACAAACTGACGGTTTCCTCCAATGGCGACCACCTTGGAGGACGCAGATTCTCTCTTAAGCCGCTCGGCTAGCGTAGGGTGCTTCAATAACATCGTACCGCAA
>CAXGXL010000336.1:0-4901 GCA_964013555.1 uncultured bacterium | reverse complement strand
GCTACGAAAGCCCCAATTACCAACATGGAACGGTGCCTTATAATACGGGGGGCGGGTTTGAATTCGAAAACGGCCAGGCCCTAATTGCTAGGACCGAAGAACTTAGGACTGTCATCACGGTCCCCAAAGCCCCCCCCTCCTCTGGGCGCTGTTATCCAATCGTTGAGTACGCCCACGGGACAGGCGGGAGCGCGTATTCGATGGTTGAAAATGGCAGCGCTGGGCGCCTGGCTGGGCGGGGCTTAGCAGGGATAAGCATCGACCAACCCTTGCACGGCCCTCGGGGCCAAGGAAAAAACTTCGATGTTCAACTAGCTAGCTTCAACTTCACCAATGCAAGGGCAGCAAGAGCTACCTTTCGACAATCTGCGATAGACACGTTCTCTTTAACTCGTATGCTCAAAAACGGAATCAAAATTCCCTCTAGTGTCAGTCCCACTGGCGAAGAGATTTGTTTCTTAAAGCAGAGCATAGGCTTTTTTGGGCACTCCCAAGGGGGGCTTTCAGGGGCTATTGCCATGGCTTACGAAAACGACATCCAATCTTGGGTCCTTTCGGGCACCGGTGGTGGCCTAACAATCACCATTCTTGAACGAAAAGATATAGCGAATTTCCAAGAACTGATGGCCTTGGTACTGCAGATCGATTCGGACGATATCCTCTCGGAGTTGCACCCCACCATGATGATCGTCCAATCCGCAGTCGATGTTGCCGACCCCATAACCTATGCACCGCACTGGATTGCTCAAGGTACCCATTCAACTAAGCAAAACGTGCTTCTCACCAGCGGAGAGCGCGATCAACAAACCCCTCATCGAACAGCGGCGGCCCTGGCCGTCGCTGCGAGAGTTCCCATTGTCCAGCCGCAAGAAATAGACATCCCCAATTATGCTCTATTGGGAATGGACCCCATTTCTGCGCCAGTTACAGGAAATATTGACGCTGCCTACACAGCTGGTTTTCTACAATGGCCCTCCACCGCTAGCCCGGCTAAAAGCCACGTCAATCACTTCTTAGTCTTCAATTCGCCTGAAGCCATCCATGCATCTATGTATTTTTTGCAAACCAATACGACTCGTGAATATCCGATCATCGAACGGGATACGGACGCCAATGTAAGGTGAAACTCGTTAAGGCTGATTCGAACTTAAGTGAAAACGGAAGAGGCGGTAGGAAAGTTGGTGGGCGAAGAGGGTGTCGAACCCCCGACATCCGCCTTGTAAGGGCGGCGCTCTACCACTGAGCTATTCGCCCACCCGGACCGTATTAAACCTCTTGGAATAAATAAGGTCTCAAACAATCTATCCGAGTCCCTACAGTTTCAGGATCCAGATAGAATAAGGTGGCTGCTATCGACGACAAGAGTGAATTACCATCCTGCGGCGTGAAGCAGAACCCCATTACCTCATTATCACCTCGAATTGCAAGGGTTGGAAGCGCAACAACTGTCTGACTTAAGATCCGACCGTAGTGTCCGTGCTCTCGTCCGAAGGAAAAAACCTCATTAGCACTGGTTTTGTTGGTAACGGCTACTCTCTTGTTTTCAAGTAACCGCTCAACGACTTCTTCTTTTGTGATACTTCGATTCAGGCGAATCGCAAAATGCAGCGAATGCATGTATTGAGTATTCAATTTCACCGCACTCGAAAATAGATTAAGCTCCTGCCCGATGGTCTGAAATAAGTGATAAGCGTCTCGAGCATGATGGGTGCCGAACGTTGCGTCGGAGTGCTTTCCTAACTGGGGAGCAGGAATAAATCCTCCATTTTGGGAAATATCATTGGCCCGGCGCAAACACATAAAGCGCCCATCTTCCACGGTTAGGTTATCCCCGGTGCCCCCCCCAATGGTCTTCAATAGCACAGAAATATTATGGGTATTGCAACTAACAACCTGGATAAATTGGTCTTTTTTAGCGTCCAGCACATGGTCGTTAATACCCCGCGCATACATCTTGCCGAAACCAAATTCGGAACCCTGGGCGATGAAACCTCGAACGCGATCTGCATACCGCTCATAGAGGGCCTTTTTATTTTCAATCCCGATTCCGTTAGGAGTGCAATCAATAACAACGCTTGCTTGCTTAACGGCCTCTTCACTGCTGTAGGCAACTTCCAATCCCAATTCTTTAAATGCTTGGGCTTTCTTTGGGTCAGCAGCTAAGTTTGCTCCCCGCTTGGTGAGCTGACGCAACTTGGAACGGTCTCCTTCGCGAGGTGTATTCTTATTGAAGGTCACCTCATCAATTCCGAATTCGTCCTTATGAAGGGCTAATAACCCGATCAGGGGCTCGCCAATAGTTCCAGTACCGACTACGTGGACAATCTTTTTACTCATTCGCTCTTCCTCGACTTGAAGCTCTTCTCGGCGCCTAAGCTTTTTTTAGAGAAGAGGCCCTTGGGGTTTTCGGGAGTCCTACACCGAGTACCCCCATCGATCAACCAGAGATAAGCCCATTCGGATCGTTTAGTCGTCTTGCCTTACCCGCACCCAAAAAAGCCTGCATTCCTTCTAGGTTACCCTTAACACAAGCCGGCGGACACCAAACAGGGAGCCCTAATCGCAACGCCCAGCGTACCGTCCCCAAAGTTCCTGATTTTATTCCGGCTTCAGCGACCACCACCGTTTTGGCCTGCATTGCGATCAGCCTATTTCTCTGCGCATGCTCGAAGGCCAAGGTTTGAGCGCCCGGAGGGTGCTCTGAGGCAATAGCCCCTCCCCGTTCAAGTATTTCCCCAAATAGGTTCCGGTTTCGCGCCGGGTAAAACCGATCGGCAGGGACACCTAAGTAGGCCACGGTTAAGCCCCTTCCGCTAAGAGCGCCCTGGTGCGCCGCGGCGTCAACCCCAGAGGCTCCTCCTGAAACAATGCACTCTCCCCGGAGCGAGAGATAAGCCGCCAAATCTCGGACCCAACCTAGGCTCTTTTTTGCTTTTCGGGCCCCCACGATAGCCACGGACCTTCGCCGCAACGCCACCGGATTGCCTCGACAAAACAAGCCCAAAGGAGTTGCTCGGGAAGGACCGTGCCAAGCGGCCAGCTGGTGACCTGCTACAAAATCGATTCCCATCGCCTCCAGCATAGCGTGCTGACGAAGCGCATTGGACCAGTCGGCCTGCGAAACGTGCTCCTCGATATCCTTCGATTCTAAAAGCCGTGAGTGTTCAATCACCAGCCGATTCAAAAAACTTCGTCGGTGTCGTTTAGAATTATAAAGCGCTAGATAAAATAAAACGGCACTATCCATACACCAGGGTGGAGCAAGACCCAAGCCATTACCGAGAGGGGTAAAAAAAACAGGAACTTCGAGTCCCTCTTTGGAACCTAAGGAGGTGAGAAGTCTAAAACTGCAACTCGCGAGTATTAAAAGTCCTCTTTAACGACAACCTGCTTGCTTCGATAGTAGCCGCAAGAGCCGCATACCTGATGGAGAGTCATTGTTTCTCTGCATTGCGGACAAACAACCCATCGCTTTGGCTTAAGGGCTAGGTGAGAACGGCCCATTCGGGTCTTCGAATGAGATTTTCGTTTCTTTGGAACTGCCATGACCTCTAACTCCTTCAAATATCCATTTCGTTGGACTAATCAAATGGTGACCACTTCACTGGGTCAATTTAATTTAACGTCTCTTAACGCACTCCAACGCAGGTCGAGTGCACCGGGACAATCGCAAGCCCCGTCATTTAGGTTAACACCGCAATTATCACACAACCCGGCGCAGCTCTTACGACACAGTGGAGTCATTGGCAATTGCAGAAAGACCTCATCACGTACAATATCACTTAAATCGATCTCGTTATCCTCGTAGGTCGCAATCCCCATATCCGCCTCGTCGATCTCCCCATCATTGGCCGCGCTTGGAACCGAACCGGCCGGAAAGAGTGCGACCTCCAACGGAGCTTTCATGCTTTGGGTAACCTCCCCCAAGCACCGCGAACACTGGGTTTTGAGCCGAACACCTACGTCCCCTCGAACGTGGACAACTCGCTCTGCTTTTAAGAGATGAACTTTCAACTTAACCGGCGGGACCACGGCAAAGCCTGACTTGGTGCCGAGCGCATCTTGCAGCCATTGAGCCTCGACATCTTGGTCCAACAACAACCCCTCGTCGCCAATTTTTTCCAATTTAACTTTCATAGCCCAAGCCAGCCTCAGTAGATACGCAAAAGTCTCGACTTATTAGGTATCTAGAATGCATATGTCAACTAAAAACACAACTTTCCGTAAATGATGGACGCTTGCGCACGAAAGGGCTACAAGGCCCGTATGGACGGACTCCTGGCAACCCTGCGGCAGCGATGCGACGATTTTTTAAAGCCGTCGGATGGCGTCCTCATTGCGTGTAGCGGCGGACCAGACTCTCAATGCCTATTGGATTTGTTTGGAAGACTCCACAAAGACATGCCGAGCCGAAGGCTTCTGGCCGTGGGAATCAACCACGGCCTGCGCTCCGAGGCGGGCGAAGAACTTGATTTAGCGGAGCAACTTGCACAATCACACGATATCCCATTTCTTAGAAGAACCGTAAACGTCAGTAAGAATGGGAACTTAATGGCCAACGCTAGAAGAGCGCGATACCAGGCTTTGAGAGATATCGCGCAGGCCCACAGCGTCTCTATTATCGCCTTGGGCCATACGGCCACCGACCAAGCGGAGACGGTTCTCTTTCAGCTCGCTCGCGGCACTGGGTCTCATGGGGCCTCTGGAATGTCTATTTTAAGGGGCAACCGGTTTCGGCCCCTTTTGGGTTTTACTCGAGAGGAGATCTTAAACTACGTGCGCCGGCAGCAACTCCCAACCGCCGCAGATCCCTCCAACGCTGATCCAACCTTTACGCGCATCGCCTTGCGTCAGAATGTCTTGCCCTACCTCGAAGCCGCGATTCCGCAAGCGGTTAAAAA